>PEZG01000020.1 GCA_002774185.1 Candidatus Roizmanbacteria bacterium CG09_land_8_20_14_0_10_41_9
CGTAAAGAACCGCACGGGACACGTTGATGATCATCCCCTGTTTTTTTGAGTTGAGCCCTTTTTTCATGATGCGCCTCAGTTCTCCCCCTTGAGTACCCACTCCCGGTACCAACAGCGTCATCTCCCCAACGAGTTCCCGTATCCTACCTAACTCATCCGGATACGTCGCGCCAGCAACAAGCATACAATTTCCCCGCCGGTTCCATTTCACAACCTGTCGCGCCACAAATTCATAGAGCGGCATCCCATCGACTATCTTATCCTGAAATTCCCCTGATCCGGTGTTGGATGTTTTACACAGGATAATACACCCTTTATCTGACCGCTCCAAAAAGGGTCCCAGCGCCTTTCTTCCCAGATAGGGATGAAGGGTGATAGCGTCCACCTTCAAAAAGTCAAAGGAGAACGTAATATATCCCTTGTTTGTATTTTCGATGTCTGCCCTTTTTGCATCGAGAATAATGGGAATAAATGGATAGTATCGACGGATGTAATCACAGGTTAGCTTTAGTTCATGGATTCCCTGTTCCCCATGCGCTTCATAAAACGCACTATTTGGTTTGTATGCGCACACAAGATCATGGGTTGCGTCAATGATGTGTTTGTTGAATTCAAACAGCGGAAACTCCAAAAATCGAAGAGCAGTCGGAATCTTTTTGGAATCCGTGTCGAGCCCGACACAGAGAAGTGAGTGATTTTTTTTCATTGCTTCTTCTAGTTTCCTTTGAAATTTCATAGGAAATTTTATGGAATTAATAAAGAGCCATCGAATACCGGACCGTCTTTGCATACTAAATATCCCTTGAGGGAACACTCCCCACAAAGACCGATTCCCCCGCATTTGAAAAAACTTTCCATGCTAACTTCAGACGGAATATGATATTTTTCCGCAAGAATTACTACCTGCTCCATCATGGGTCTTGGGCCACAGGTATAGATTTTTTTAAATGATTTTTTTTCTAATAATTTCTTTACCATATTGCCTGCGAACCCTTTTTCCCCAAACGTCCCGTCATCCGTGGACGCATATGTACTGCATCCTAATTTTTTGAATCGGTTGAGAAATACCAGGTCTCTTTTTGTTTTGGCTCCAATAACAACGGTAACCGTGGATTTCTTTTTTTTCAAAATTCTTGATGCCAGAAAAAATAAGGGGACGATCCCATACCCTCCACCAACCAAGAGGTAATTTCCGGAATCGTAATGGAATGAGGAACCGTAGGGGCCTCGAAACGTCATCAAATCCCCGATTTTAAGACTATGGATTTCTTTTGTGAAGGGTCCAACCTGCGCAATCGTGAGCGTGAGAGGGTCTGGGGAAACAATCCCAAAGGGTTTCTCATTTTTTTGAGGAATCCACACCATTACATACTGTCCGGGTTTTGAAGGTAGTGACGTATCTAGAACAAACGTTTTCACGTGTTCTGTTTCTTTTTGTATGGACCGAATGCGTGCGGTTATGTATTGGTTTTTCATACCGGGTGTGCCTTTCCCCTCAAGGTATTGATATCCGAAACGTTATGTGATTCCATCCACTCAACCATTTCTTGTTGTATTTTTTTAAATATGGTCACTCCCCGATAGTAAATACCTGTTCCCACCCCAACTGCCGTTGCTCCCGCCATCACTGCTTCTATGGCATCATACCCGGTTAATATGCCGCCGGTTGCAATGATGGGAATTTTCACAGTTTTATATATATCATACACTGCCCGAATCATTATGGGCTTTATCGCAGAACCGCTCATCCCTCCCACTTTGAAGTGAAGTATTGGAGAAGCTCTTTCAATATCGATTTTCATTCCCGGACCCAGAGTATTCCCCATATTGATTGCATCTGCTCCGCCTGCCTCTGCTGCCTTTGCGACGTCACCTATCCGCTCAATGGATGGAGATAGTTTTACGATAACGGGAAGCTTTGTTTTCTTCCGAACTTTCTTCGTGATGTTTTCGGTTGCCTCAGGTGTCCCCTGCCCCGCAAGAAGCCCATATCCCGGAGTATGGGGACAAGAAAGAACAATTTCTATAGCTTTTATCGGAATTTTCTGGATTTTTTCTGCCAGCAACATAAATTCGTCCATGTCCGTTCCGACAATACTTCCGATCAGGGGGACCGCATTATCCCATTCCTGGAATTCTTCTATACCCTTTTCCATTCCCTTGTTTGCGTATCCAACCGCGTTTAGGAACCCACCTTCCACTTCAACCAGAATCGGATTGTTGTGTCCCTTGCGGGGATCTTTGGTGAGCGATTTCATCGTGACTGCGCCGGCTCCGGCACGAGCCACTTTTTGAAGGGAGGCACTATCTAGTCCCAAAATTCCTGACGCTAGAATTGTCGGATTGGGAAGAATAAGAGAGTGAATTCGCGTGGAAAGATTTGGGAGTTTTTTGTGTTTGGATTTTTTTTTCCTGATATTCACCAACGAATACTTTAATATTATTCGTCAGAAAAATCAAGTACAAAAATCCATGATATAATATGATCTAGAGGGCAAGTGCTGGAATGGCATACAGGCAAGTCTCAAAAACTTGTGGCAGTCACCTGCCGTGAGGGTTCGACTCCCTCCTTGCCCACCTTGATATTTGAGAAGTTAGAATATAGAAGATAGAATACAGGATCAAAAGCGCTACCCAATTCTATATTCCATATTCTGCATTCTATGTTCTCACTAGTTTGTTAGGAGGGAAAGTAATTCTTCAGGAGTATCTACAATTAGGGTTGGATTTTCTTTTTTTAGGAGTTCTTTTTTATTGAAACCCCATGTTACAGAAATACAATCAATTCCAATTTTCCGGCATGCCTCAATATCCCGCACCTCATCCCCAATATAGACAATTTCTCCTTTTGGAATGGGATATTTCCTCATGATGTTCATCAGCACTTTATCTTTTCCGAAAATATTTTTTTCACTGTGAATGAAATCAAAAGTAGCAATCTTATGCTTTTTAAAAAACTTCTCAATATTTTCCTTTGAATTAGACGATACGACTCCCAATGTCACATCCGATTTCTTCAACGAGACGATGACTTTTTTCATGTTTGGAAAAAGTCTTACCTTATCCATGTGGGAATATAGCTCGCTTTGCACTTTCCCGATAAGGAACGGGAGCCTTAGCAGGGAAGCGTTAAATTCCCTCATAAGCTCAGATATGGTTTTCCCTCTTAGACACTCTAGTTCACTCTTAGTGATCTTCCTGAACCCGTACGCAAAACCGAATGTATTATATAAGTTGATGATGTGGGGTAATGTATCCGCTATGGTTCCATCGAAATCAAAGATGATAAGTTTTTTTTTCATGGTCTACCAGATTATATACCACTTCGTCCCGCTTAGCGGGACTTCGTTAGGTACGATACTTTTGTATTTTGAAAGCGTAGGGGTATCGCAAAAACGAATCCCTTGGAAACGCGTTGAAAGTCGTGTATAAATAAATGATTCATGATCATCGCTGCTGGAGTCGTTTTTTTCATCTTAATCGGGATCCTTACCATCTTCGCGTTTCCCCACTTTTCACCTATCCCCTACTTTCCCTCAAACAAAAAAGATATTCCACTCATCCTAACGGCTTTAAATTTGAGAGATGATCAAATCGTTGTGGATCTGGGAGCCGGAGACGGACTCGTGGTTTTTGAAGCAGCTCACCGTGCATTTCAAAAAAAACTCGCCACCCGTTTCATTGCGGTTGAAATAAATCCCATCCTTGTTTTTATCCTCCATCTGCGCAAATTATTTCACTCAAACAAAAAAAATATTCGGATCGTTTGGGCGGATATGTTTAAATTTAAAACAATAGAACAATATAGCAATATGACAATCTTTCTTTATATCTCCCCTTGGTTTCTCGAAAAAACATTAAAACAGATTAGAACTCTCCCTGGTAAAAAAACTATTGTCTCCTATTACTATCCCATCAAAAGTCTAAGGCCAGCGCTTACCATCAGCAACGGAGTAAACCCAATTTTCGTCTATCCCCTATAATATACATATATATGGTTTCTTTTATTCAAAAGGTAGATTCCGGTATAACACAGCCCCTTTGCTTCCTTTTCCCCCATACGGGTTTTTTTGATCTTTTTTTCTCGTTCTTCTCCCTAAAGGGAGATTCCTTCCTTATCTGGGTTCTCATCCTTTTTTTCCTTGTCTTATTTGAGAAACGGAGAGATAAACGATTCATCCTCTATTTCTTCGCGAGTTTTGCAATAACCGCTTTAGTGTCGAATTTTTTCCTCAAAAATATCTTCCAGCGGGTGCGACCCTATACGCTACTTGAAAAATCCATAGCAGTCTGCCCCACGGACTTTTCATTCCCTTCGGGTCATGCCGCAACCGCAGTCGCTGCCGCTACCATCCTTTCTGCGTTCGATAAAAAACGGAAATGGTTCTACTACACGGTTGCCCTATTAATTTCATTCTCGCGGATATACCTCGGATGTCATTATGTGGTGGACATTGTCGGTGGCGCTTTAGTTGGGTGGCTCATTAGTAAAGGAGTCCTTTTTCTCGTCAAAAGAATCACGTAGATTTTTCCATGCTGTAGAACTTCACCCGATCCCCTCTAAACATGAGGTCTATCTCTCCGGTGGGACCGTTCCTATGCTTGGCGATACTGAGTTTCACCATTCGCTTGCTTTGATCGAGAAGATCCTCACTCTCATCCTTCTGGTACAAAAACATGACTACATCTGCATCCTGCTCAATGGCTCCGGATTCACGCAAATCCGCCAGCTGGGGCTTTTTGGTTCCCCGTTGCTCGACCGCCCGATTGAGCTGGGAAATGGCAAGTACCGGGATTCGAAGCTCGCGCGCCAGATTCTTCAGCCCCTGGGAAATAAAAGAGACCTCGCTCACCCGTGAATCGAATTTTCGACCCGCATCTGCCAGTTGCAAATAATCCACAATGAGAAGTTTTAGATTCTTTTCCGATTTCAGCTTGCGTGCTTTTGTCCGCATTTCTAGAATTGATGCGCCCGGCTTATCATCGATGAAAATCGGCGCGTCGGAGAGCTCCCCCATCGCCTCAGTGAGTTGCTTGTAATCCTCATCCGACAACCTCCCGGTCTTCAACCTCCATGCGTCGATATCCGCTTGCCCAACCAACAGTCTATCTACAAGCTCCTCCTTGCTCATCTCAAGCGAGAAAAACCCGACGGGAAGTTTTTCCTTCGTGGCAACGTTCAATGCGATATTCAGGGCGAAGGATGTTTTCCCGATGCCGGGTCGAGCAGCCAGGATCAGGAGATTGGAATCCTGCATCCCCGATAGTTTATTATCCAAATCAAGGTATCCAGTCGCCACTCCCCTAAAGTGGGATCCCCTTTTAATAAATTCCTCCAAGCGCTCAAAACTCTCAGCGAGAATTTCTTTCAACTCTACGAAGTCGCGGTGGAGATGCTGTTGGGAAATAGAGAAGATTTCGCTTTCCGCTTGATCCAATAATTCGGTCACGTCTCCCTTCTCTTCAAACGCGCGTTCTACCATTCTTGATGAAAGCTCAATGAGTTTGCGTTTTGCGAAGTGGTTTCTTACGATCTGTGCGTAGTGTTCCACATAGGCGGAACTCGGTACCGCATTGATGAGTTCGGAAAGGTAGGATTTCCCTCCGATCTTTTTAAGATGTTCCTGGTGTTTTAGTTCATCCTGGATCGTGATGATGTCGATAGGTTGCTGTTTTTCGAACAACGTCACCATTGCGGAAAAAATCATCTGGTGTTCTGGGATATAAAAATGACTGTGTCGTAGAAACTCGGCAACTAACGTAATAGCGGATGAGTCAATAAGGATTGCTCCCAACACTGATTTTTCAGCCTGCAAATCATGAGGGGGTACTTTTAGGGCATCCGATGAAGTTGGCATAGTAAATTAAAAACTACTCCTCAAGCATTACCACTTTCATTTCCCCTCCCAGCTCGTCTTTTTTGACAACGAGTTTCGGAAGGGCTGCTGTTGATTCTGCTCCCATCTTTTTAAGGAATTCACCTACTGGGGCCAAGTCTTCAGAATTCTTCATTTTTCCTTTTTTACTTCTGAAATGCATGGGGATGACGATGGAGGGTTCGATTTTTTTTACAATTTCGATCGCCTCTGCGGCATCCACCGTAAAGGTCCCGCCAACAGGGACAAAAAGAATATCGACCTTTCCGATTTGGTCAACGAGATCATCCTGCGGAACATATCCTATGTCGCCTATATGAAGAAGGGAGATTCCGTCCGATTCCATTTTGTATAGGATGTTTTCTCCCCTTTCCGCTCCCTTTTTTTTGTCATGGAAACTCGGGAAGCCGGTGATCCGGAAGCCGTTTTTTTCAAATTCCCCCGGCATGTCAATCACTATGGGATTCGCACCTACTAAGGTTGCCGCATTGTGATCGATATGATTATGGGAAACCGTAACGATATCCGCCTCGACTTTTGGAAACCGTAATCCTATGGAGGGATTGAATGGATCGGTCACTAACTTCCCTTCTTTGGATTTGATGAGGAACGAAGAATGACCGAGGTATTTGATTTCCATAAGTATACTGAGAATAACAAATGAATATGTGAAAATCAATTGTATGAATCATTAAGAATGTAGAATGCAGAATTCAGAATATAGCGTAATGTTTTTGAATAGATTAATTGGGATTTCTACGATGACGATTTTAAAGAACCGTCGATATATCGAATCGCGTCTTCAGGAGTGCTTGCGAAGTAGATTAGATCGGATAACTCCTTTATAATGAAACCTTCTTTTTTCATCCTCTCAAGCTGAAGACGCACCCCCTGGTAAAAATCGTTCGTATTCAAAATAACGATCGGTTTACCATGCTCGTCGCGCTTTTTTCGTTCAAGTATCTCTGTTACTTCGTCCAAAGAGCCAAGCCCGCCAACCAGAAGAACAATGGCGTCACTCCTTTTGAGGAGTAACCGTTTCCTTTCTGTCAAATCTTTAGCGATAATCATCTCGTCCGCATTCATTCTTCTGGTCGCCTTTATAGGCTCCATTGTGATCCCGATAATTTTCCCGCCAGAGGCTTGAACTTCATCCGCCATTACCTTCATAAGTCCCCTATTGGATCCTCCCCATACCAAATCGTATCCGTGCTTAACCAGAAGTTTTGCAAACTGTTTTGTTACGCTTACATACGGCTCCCCGACTTCGTTTACCGCGCAGAAAATGCATATGGTCTTCATATGATGATTATATATCATGGTCTAAAAGATCCGTATGCTAAAATACCATAAAATATGGTGGCAAGTCGGGAAACACTGCTAAGCTTAACGGATAAGAAAGTGTGGAAAAAAAGGCCTCGCAGATTAGCTAAAATATTTGATTATAAATATAACAGAAGATTCAGGAGAGCATTAGGTCGATATTATGAAGAAGTAGTAAAACCCGCCTCGTGCACCACTTATCTTGGAGTCTTTGCAGTTGGATTTCTTGAAGCCTATAGACCACGATTAAACCATAAAAACCACTAAATCTACTCGCATATCTCCTTTTTTATCTCCTCCTGCTGTTTTTCCGGAAGTTTTTCTATCTGCTCTACGAGGTTGCCAATCGTATTGTCGAAAACGAAGTCTGTTATCGTCTCTGCTGATTGGGTTGCTGCATCGATCACCGTTTGAGTAACTTCACCCAATACCGACCCTGCCGTATCTCCGGTTCTCGCCGCTACTTCATCCATTGTTTCTTTCATTTTCTCTTCTATCGGAGTCACGGTTGGTTTTTTTGTTTCGATTTCGTTCCCGAGAACATTTTCTTCCCTTGCGTCTTTCCGAGACATCCAGATAAAATTGAAGACGATTGCGCCGACGATAAGGAACGTTATCACGGCCAACCGGATTTTTATCGCATTATTGGATTTTTCTATTGGTTTTAGCCTCATAGGGTTACCCTTATATGATACAATATATTACGATACTGGTGACTGTAGCTCAATTGGTTAGAGCGTCAGCCTGTGGAGCTGAATGTTGCGGGTTCGATTCCCGTCAGTCACCCACTAGAGTCTCTTGACGAGCAATAGCGAGTCTTAGAGACTCTTATGTCCTGAGCGAAAAACGCAGTGACGAGTCGAAGGACAAATATGTTGGGGCCACAATCCCGCTAAAGAAGGGTTTCCCTACTACTAGAAATTTCTTTAAATTCTTTCAGACAGACTTTCTTTGCCATTAAACATAATATGTCCTTGTAATTTTTTTCCCTTGGTAATATCGGATAAAAATTAAATTTAGCTGTATGCAGTTCATTATTATTTCGGCTGACAATTTCTCCTTTCTTTACTAATTTGAACGGTTGAATTTTTTTAACCAATCTCTCTTTTTCTGTTTTTTTAGTTAAGAACTCAAAAACGGTATAATATTCAATTCTTTTCAATGAAATGCTTTTATTGTTCAAATAATCATCAATCATCTTCTTTATATTGCTAGGAGTTGCAGGGGATCTCTCGTTTCCGCACTCAACTGATATCGCTATAGGAATATGGTCGATAAGCGCCTTTCCTGAAGCAATGTTTTTTTCCATGCAGACTACCCTTCTCAGACCCAATAAGCTAACCAACTTTAAATGATCCTTTGTGACTTTCGTTAAGATCGCGAATGGCAGGGTATCACAAGTTGCCGTGTGCAAATCTATCACTCGCTCATAATTATTAAGTTTTTTCATTAACTTAACAACAATCCTTTCTTCTTTGGATCCATCAACTCTTCCAGGAAAAGATCGATTTAAATCTGTCGTTAAATAACGTACGTTCTTTTTAAAAGCCTCGGGATGTGCTACTAAGTACTTCAATCTATCTTTGAAATGTTCCTTAATTACTTTCAAAGGCGCTTGTTCATCTCCGTGTACCGATACAATAAATATTGTTTTCATTTTTATCTCCTATAACCAACTAATAATAAAGCGTCGCCTGCTCTATAATCCAGTTGATCGGTGACAGCAATCACCCTTGAATTTACGCTTCTTTTTCTTTCTGTAGACCCAATCATTGGTCTGCCGTAATAATTTTTAACGATCAAGGTTGAAGGATCGGTGATTGGAGTAAAAAGCCCTATATTTTGCAGTAATTCTATGTCTTTCTCTTCCGCCATTCGATCAAGTGGAACAACCTCTTCACAAACTTTGACCATAATCTCTGCTACTCTGTCATTTTGTGTTCTTGTGATTACATTAGTTGGATTGTTTTTATCTAGAAATTCTTGGACTATTCTTTCTATTATTCCGCTGGGAGCCCTCGTAGTTTTCACTAAACCCGCCAAATAAACACTATCATAATCGGGAAATCTTTGTATCATTGCAAATCCCTCAATGCAGTTGTTCGTAGTCACTACATACAGATGACCGCCTCTAATATGACGTGCTACATCTATCTGGAATCCCTCGGTAGGCTCCATGCAAAATCCCTCACAAGCAGTTCGGAATAATTCTGGTTCTAATGACTCTTTTATTCTTGTAGATAAGGCATCAAAGTTATCTGTTTCAAAAACTTGAGTTCCGAAAAGATTTACTTTACCAAACCAACCCCTCAATCAAAGGTCGAACTTCTAATTCCCGGCCTGATGAGGGAGTTTTTGATTCTATCATAAAAAATAATAAAAAAATTATAAATTAAATATTTATAAACTTTCCTTTTTTAATTTCATTTGAGCCTCTGGTCACAGTGGCAATTCCAATACCGAGCTTCTCCGCGATCCTCACTTGAGACATACCCTTTTTTTTTAACATTTTTACTATTTGAACCCTGGTGGGAATTTCATTAAGTTCTTGAGGGGTAAAAAGACCGTATAAAAAATTCTCCATCAGTTTTTTATCCTTGATTTTCATTAGTTCACAAATAAGTTCGTTAAAATATTTCCTATTCATAATTAATACTATTAAAATAGTAGACTAGTATTTTGTCAAGGGCAATTACCATCTGGATTTGAAGTTCCCTCACCCAGTCTCCCATCAAAATTTGGAGCCTTGTAACAGTCTTCTTTTATATCATCCGCGCAACGATTGAATTCGCACTGGTTGACTATGTGGGAACTTTTTATTCCAACAACTTATTCATCTCAATGAAATCTACATGAAAAAAATGATCTCTGAGCAATCCGACTTCTTGAAATCCTAACTCTTTATAAAATTTAACAGCCTCCCAACCTTTCCCAGTTGTTAAGATAAGTTTGTGGCCATTATGTTTTTTGGTTAATTCTTCAGCTTTTCTCATAAGTGCTTTCCCTATCCCCTTACGTAGACTCTCACTATGCACAATAAGAGTATTTACTTTGCCAACTCCTGCCTCTATTTTCACCTCCATTGTTCCGACTATGGCACTTCCTTCTTTTGCAGAAAGATAGTAAAAGACTGTTTTCCATTCTATTTCTTTTCCAAAATGTACCTTATCCCATTTTTTCCATTGGGTTTTATCGAAATCTTTCACTGATTTTGATTTTTTTGTAAGAACAGATATTTTCATACAATGGAGTATATCATAAGTTCTAACCGTCCTAACGAGTTTAATATGTTTGGAGCCTTACAGCAATTTGATGGCCTAAATGGATTTGAACTAAAGATGGATTATTTGGGTTCGAAGTTTGTTCACTCAGCCACCCATAAAGATTTTAGAGCTTCACAACAATCCATATATTTATTAAGGTTGTTTTAAACCATTGACAGTGTTATAATTTATTTATTATGAAAAAAGCCCAAATACAATTCGCCTTACCAGTTTCTATTCTACGTGAAAACGATAGCTTTATTGCTTATACTCCTGCATTGGATTTATCTACTGTCGGGGATACTTTTGAAGAGGCTAAAAAAAGATTTGAAGAAGCAGTACAAATTTTCTTTGAAGAGATTATGGAAAAAGGCACTCTAGAAAAAGTTCTTACTGAATTGGGTTGGCATAAACAAGAAAATACATTCGCCCCGCCTGTGCTTATTTCTTATATGACTGAGAACTTCTCTATACCAATTTCTTCATAAATATGCCACAGTTAACTCCAGTTACTTGGAAAAAATTCGAAAAATTCCTATTATATGTAGGTTGTAAGTTTGAACGTCAAAGAGGAGATCATAGAATTTATTGGAGAGTAGGATTGAATAGACCAGTGATACTACCTATGTATGATAGTCTGCCATTATTTATCATTCGTAATAATCTAAGAACATTAAATATATCGGCCGACCAATATCTTGAGATTCTCAAAAAAATTAAGTAAATTGGGTTCGAAGTTCATTCGCCCAGTCACCCATAAGAGCTTCATAGCAAGCTGAGATGAAGTTGACAACAGCTGATGTTTAGTATAGTATATAAATACTAAAATCTCCTGCAAGAGCGCAAGCTGTTTGCAGGATTTTTTTTACTTCTGATATACTCAGAATATGAAACAGAAACGCTGTTTTGTTATTATTGATGGAAGCAATTTTTATTTTAAATTAAAAGACTTAGAGCTCCATCATCTTATTAACTTTAACTTCTCAGAATTCGTACAATTGCTTGTTGGAAAAAATAGATTTGTAGATGCTACATATTATATCGGTAAAGTGAAAACTGACCATTCCGATAAAACAAAAATCATGCATGCAAACCAACAAAGATTATTTGCCCATTTAAGTAAACATCATATTAAATATTCCCTTGGTTATCTTTTAAAATCAGATGGAAAATTTCATGAGAAAGGTGTTGACGTCAATATGGCTGTAGATATCCTCGTTGCTACTTACGAAAACCTTTGTGATCATATCATTCTTGTATCCTCTGATACAGATCTACTTCCTGCCATTAAGAAATCAAAAGAAAAAGGCAAAACCATAGAATATATAGGTTTTTCCCATTCGCCGAGTTTAGCGATGATCGCTAACTGCTCAGAATCAAGATTGCTTAAAAAGGAAGATTTGTTACCTTTTATTAATAAATAATTGGGTTTGAAGTTCCCTCACCCGCTTAGAAAGCTCTAAACCTGTCCGCTCAGCCATCCACTTAAGCTAGGTCTTCGCAGGGTTAATTTCTCTGAAGCAACGTCATATAGGCTGGTATAGGATAATTTAGATGGGCCGGCAAACTAGCTAACCCTTGGGGCGATTCTTGGAGAATACTCTGTTGTATTGGATTCCAATTCAAACGTACCCCCTCTTGCGAAGCCATGCGCTGTAACGTTAACAGTGTTTCTGCCTCGAAAGCCCTTGCTCTCAAATTTACCTCCCCGCTGTTACCACCTGTAATGTTCCCAGCATAATAATCCCTACATTGGCTTGCCATATAAGCGGTTACACCAAGCTGCATTACAACATCTTCTCTTACCTGACTAAGAAAATTTCGGGGTAAGATGAGTAAAGGGTTAACACTATTCGCATCGGCAACGGCGGTAAAAAGTAGCGATGGGATACCCCATTGATCAAAAGCGATCGGAACTTCCATACTGCGCATTAGCTCCCACATCAGTGTAGCTATTAAATTTATATCATTGTTGTGAAATCTTTGCGGAATCCTTAGGAAGTCAACTAGAGTAAAAAAGGTTCGTATGCTTCTTTGTGCATACTCTTGAGCAGAGAATCTTTTAGATTCAGGAATCAATCTTGAATCTTCGATAAATTCTCTTAACATAGAATTTGTGGGTGGGTTATAAAAAATGTCTCCATGAGGCTCTCATTATACTATACTGCGTAGTAAAAGTATTTAGTGTGGGCTAGGAGCCTGAAGTGGGAATCGAACCCACACTCTAACCCTTATCCCAGTAGTATCTTGCCGACATGCTTATTTGAGCCGACAGTGGGAATCGAACCCACACTCTAACCCTTACCAAGGGTTTGTTTTACCACTAAACTATGTCGGCTTAGAACTACGGGATCCCGAAGTGGTAAGCTAAATCTTTCAGATTTAGCAACCTACTTCTGGGACCAAGGGTTTGTTTTACCACTAAACTATTCAGGCGAATTTTGAAATATTTTATCATTATAACATGCTAAGTATCGGTATATCAGTATGAAACTGATTCTCTTACTTTTTCCCAAGCTTTGCTATAAAACCCCCGTATCCAATCCAGCGGCTTTCTTTAGCTAAGTTGTCATCGTGGTTAAATCTCGACAAGAGTTCGTAATCAAAACCCCTCTGTGCTGCTAACTGCTCTAATGACTCTGAAGTTGTTGGAAACTCTACCCAAAGAACTTCTCCGTACTCCATCGCTATTTTTCGTACGTTTTCTCTCCATCTACTTCCATCGTCGGTAAATACTTCTTTTACCGGACCATGCGCCTCATCTAGATAGTGAACTCTCATACAATTAGTAAGGCTCTCCGTCCTTATCAATAAAGACCCTCCACGTACTAAAACTCTGTTAGCTTCGCTCAATAAGTTAACTCTTTGTTCTGGAGACAGAAAAATGAGCGCATCTTTTGTTAACACGCCGTGAAAACTTTGGTCTCCATATGGTAGCGTTTCGGCGCAAGCGCACACCCGCTCTGCATGGTAACCGCTATCTAGTAACTTCATACAGTAATCCTGTGCGACGATATGAAATCCTCTGTCATTCAACCATCTCGCTTCAATCCCTTGGCCCGAGGTGACATCGAGGATACTCCTACCCCGTAGATTCATCGCCCAAGGAAGAAGAAAATTTCCCGTAAAAGTAGGTTCTGTCTCATTATAGTGAAGTTCCCAATTCGACATCAGATATCTTACATCTTCTGCCAACATACAAAATTATATCATAATAAATACTATAGGAGGTTTATAGATGAAAATTCGTTTTAGAAATCACAAGCACTTTTATCTTTCAGCCTGTTCATGATCCAATACGAGACAATTGCGGCGGAAACGATGACATTTAATGATTTATTGATCCCCCACATCGGGATTTCAACAATCGTATCTACCGTATCCAATGTCTCGGGAAGAATTCCCGATGTCTCATTCCCAACAATGAGCGCAAGCGGAAACGAATATTCTAATTTTGTGTACCTTATTGCTTTCTTAGATTGTTCAACCGCGATAATTTTGATTTTTGACTTTTGCTTGCCCGCCGTAGCTTCAGCGAAGGAGGGACTTTTGAATTTTAGATCGGCAATCGCTTCACCTGCCGATCGTTTGTATTCCCACGGCACAACCTTATAGGTTCCAATTGAAGCTTTTTTTATGCGGGAGTTTGGCGGAACCTCGGTTTGCCCGCACAGGTATATCTTTTCGACTCCTATGGCATCTGCAAGCCGGAACAGTCCGCCGATGTTATACGTATCGTAGATGTTCTCCAGGATGAAGTAGATCGGGTGACGTTCTACCTGCTTTATTTTCTCCGATACCTCTGCCTCCCCTACGTCCCGGAGCTGGCGCGCATTGAGTTTGATCATTCTAAAATTATACCATTGTTACAAGATAAACCTACTGAAATTCCAAATCACAAATCCCAAATCCCAAACAAATCCCAATTACTAAATTATCAAATATTCAAATAATATTGTTTTGAATTTGTGGTTTCGAAATTGTTTGGGATTTGGTGCTTGGAATTTGGATTTTTTTTAAATGTATCCCATAGTTGACAAATGAAAGGGCCTGTAGTATAATGGACCCACTATGAAAAAACTGTTGCTTTCCTTAGGCGCACTAATCACTTTTTTCTTAGTTTTCTCTTCCGTGAATCCTGTCCAAGCCCAGTATGGCTACGGAGGTGGAGGCCCTTCCTATTCTATCCTGATTGATAAGATGGTTGGAAAGCCAAGCGTGAATAAAGGAGGAACTACCTATGAGTACGTAGATAATTTAACCTCATCGGATCCGAGATTTCAACCGGGGCAAGAAGTCATGTTTCAGGTCAAAATCAAAAATACATCAACAACTAGCTTAACAAGTGTTACTTTTAAAGATTTTGTACCTGTCTATCTTGAGCCGGTTGAAGGACCCGGATCTTTCGATTCCACAAACCGGACCATCAGCCTTAACGCCGGAGACTTTGGCACAGATGAGGAAAAGATCTACTATCTCAAAATGAAGGCTGTAGGCCAGGACTCCCTCCCCTCTGACAAGGGACTCTTTTGCATCGTGAATAAGGCGCAAGTGTATAATGATCAGGCAGCGGACGACGACACGGCTCAACTGTGTATTGAAAAACAGGTGAAAGCTGGCGTAGTCACACCCCAGGCTGGACCTGAGGCAGGGTTGGTAATCCTGTCCGGCGAACTAGCCTTGCTTGGGCTGGGGATCTTTTTAAAGAAAAGAGTCTCGTAATAAATGAGAGTAGGACTAAGTGTATGAGATGTGGATATGAAAAGAAGGGTTATTGGTATAAGAACTATAGTTGAAAAGTCTTATTAAAAATTATATACTATAAGATAAATATGGCAAACAATATAGAGGCTCGAAGGTTTTCACGAAGGACTGTTATAACTGGCATTGGTGCTACTGGCGTCGCATTAATAGCTGGCTGCCGACTTCCTTTTTCGGCGAGTAAAGAAGCTCCAAAAACTCCAACTCCTAATGCTGAGGCTACAACGCAAGCTGCACAAGTTGAAGCTCTTCAGACGTCTGTTGGACAATTAGCAGAAAAAAATAGCGAGCTTGAAGCACAAATGAATGCAACTCCAACACCGGAATCTGCTACCCCGCTCGAGAGAATAAATGACTTAGTTTCTGTTTCCGGAATCCCAAAGAGCATTGATGGGTCAACCGTTGATGTTGCACGTGCAGGTTTTGAAAATGAATTGGGATTAGGCACAGAAGGTTGGGTTGCAGAACCGGGGAAGCTCCTTGTCGGACCCAATTTCGGTTTCCAGGATAAAACACCTGCTGAAATACAGGAAATGGTCGATAATTCCAACGGAGCAATAGAATATCTCAATCCATTAAATCAGGATGCGTTTGAAAATGAAGGTCCTTCCTATTTCAACTTGCCGGGAGGCGGATTCATTCTTTCAACCGCAGCCAAAATGACGGTGCAGATAGGAGATGCTGTTATTGGTCTGGAAGGAGCACCAAGGCATAACTGGATGCTTGTTGTCCGAGGTCAATACGCAGATGGACAAGTGGATACGGATGAGAATTTAAGAGCAGAGTTTACAAACTATATCCCCCGCCATATCCAAGTGATGGCATATCCGGGAAAACCAAACGGCGGATTTATTTCTGAGGGTCAATTCAACCAGATCGCAGAAACCAGCCATACCGGAGGAACCAATTGCGGCGATGCCGGGTGTTCAGATTTATCCGTAGCCATGTTTGATGTAAATACTAAAGCATTTACCGTTATCCGACAAAACGGACTAAACGGCGAATGGAACCAGGTATACAGCAACTGGACGAATCCGAATGCAAAATAAGAAACGCATTCATTTAAACGGAAAAAACAAACAAGCTCCTTAAAAGGGAGCTTGTTTTTTATATATGAATATTTTGTCTCCGGTAGGCAAATTTATGGCGTCAATCATTTCAAATCCATAAGGTTTTTTGTTCAAAAAATACTGTTGGATCTGCTTCCGAACCCTATAATCCCTCATCGCCTCTTGAGGCCCGATATCCTTCAAAGGGATGGCTACGAAATCGATTCCGTTTACCCATTGTTCAAGATCTGTTTGATTAACAAATTCATTGTTGCCTTTTAAAGTCAACGGAAAGTTCGTATCAACTTCCTGAATGTTTTCCGGGAATCCTCTGCCATACTTATATATACTCAGATGAATCGTGGATGTATTCAGATAGGGTTTTTCAATATTGATAAAATAAATAAAGCGTTTTATACCTTTACTATGCTCCAATATAAGCGTACCTACTTTGTCGGTTTGCCAATTCTCTTTTTTATAAAGCGCACTTATCGGATCATCCGACAGATAATATATATCCACCCATCCCACCAATGGAAACTGTATCGCATGTTTAAATTTTGGATAAAACGGAACACCGAAAGAAACGACAAAATACGAAAAAACATAATAAGTTAGGATCGTGCCTATTAACAGGCTCTTCCCTATCCTACCGCGGATGTCAACCAAACCCATTGCCATAACGATCGCAATAAATGGCATCATAGGAAACAAAAACCTGACGTTCTTATTTCCGATGAAAAACGTAAAGAAGATATAACTAATCCCTATCTGTAGCATGAGGATCCTTAATATATTTGTATATTTCCGTGTGAGATTGAGCCTTATGACAGAAAAAAGGAACAATAGGAAGCCGATGAAGCTTATCTGAAAAATGATTAGTTGTCTCAAATAAAAAAAGACGTTGTCCCAACTGAATAGAATGGAAGGATCATCCAGTTCCGGAGTTGAGGTTACTTGTGCTATTTGGATAATGGTTTTCGAGTTTACGTAATACCAAGGTAGGCAAAGTGCCGCGGTAACTATTATTCCAAGAAAAATATTTTTCACAATGTCGTATTTGGAAAGCCCATCTTTTTTCACGAGCCCTATCCCAATCGTTAAAACAGGAAAAAGAAAAAAAACAAGGGATGTCCATTTTGTTAAAAAAGCAAGGCTAAAAAAGACAAAAAATAAAACCGAGCATATCCGGTTTCTTAAATTATCGGATCGTTCAAAAAAATAAAGGCCCCCTATTACGAAAAAAGTCAGAGGCATATCTGTCATATGGCTTCGGGACTCTCTAAATTCCAAATAAAAAAAACTGAAAAAAACCGTTGATAGAAGCGCTATTGCCTTATTTTTTGTTAATCTGGCCGTATATATATACACCATGATTAAACTAAGAGAGAAAAAGACCGAACCGGTCAACTGAACAAATTGATAGTTATAGTTCCCAAACCAGACAAAGAGCGTTCCGACGATATGGGATAACGGTGGATAATATTTTGATATTGTCAGGAATTCTACAATGGAAAAATTTCCGGGAAATCCTTTAATATAATCAAAAAAACGCATGCTTAACACCGTATGGAATCCTGCATCATGTGCGGGAGGAACTTTATTCAGGTATATCCAAATACCGTTTGTAAGGAAGTGAAATAAGATCAAAATGCCTAAGCAGAGAGTATAGAAATCCGGCCGAAAGGCTTTATTTGGGTCATCACAACGGGCCATTTTCATGGTATAATTATACTCTGAATCTTATGCGTATTCTAGCCAAAATAAAGATTGATCTTGCCTTGTGGCTGCTTATCATGGCTTCCTTAGCCATTTGCTACCTCAACTACACCCCTCAGACGTTTTTATCCGGGTGGGATACCCTTCATCCGGAATTCAACTTTACCCAGTATTTGAGCCGTATTGCCTCTGTATGGCAGGAACACCAGGGCCTCGGAGCCCCTCCGTCGCAGGCTCATGCTTCAGAAATACCCCGAACAATTATCTCCCTGCTTTTGACGATATTTTTTCCTTTCGAGTTTATGCGGTACGGGTATATCTTCCTCATGGTTGTAGCCGGACCGGTTGGAGTATACATGTTTCTTCAATACCTGTTTAAAAACGACCGTGTTAATCCCCATATCTCTCAAATAAGCGCGTTCTTGGGCGGATTATTTTATTTGCTTAACTTAGGAACCGTGCAGCATTTTATTGTCGTCTTTGAAATGTTTGCGGCAAAATTCGGATTCCTGGGATTTATTTATCTGTTCGCAACGAAATACATCGACAATGGAAAAAAAAACACCCTTTTTGCCTTCTTGCTTATTATTCTCTGCTCTGCTTCCATGGCTCACACCGCAACACTATGGTATATCTTTTATGGCGGATTAACCCTGTATACGTTAATCTATGCCTACTTACACACAGATACGAGGAAAATTTTTCTCAAGCGAGCCGCTCTGCTTCTTACTGTTTGTATCCTGATAAACCTTTATTGGATTCTTCCAAATATGTATTACTCGCTTAATTACGGAAATGACGTGATCACTTCTAAAATTCATCGCTTATTTACGGAGGAAGCTTACTTAAATAACCGGAGCTATGGCAAGATTTCTGACATACTGATTTTCCGCAATTTCCTTTTTAACTGGCGTGTTCTGGAAAGCGCGGACATAATGAAAAACGGATCTCTTCTTACCACATCCTTTGAGCTTATGGAATCCTGGAAGAAACACCTACAGAATCCCGGAATTTTATTGTTGGGATATATTTTTTCTTTTCTATCGATTCTGGGAGCATATATATCAGTAAAAAAAAGGAGTACGGTCGTGATTAGTATTGTTCCGATTACCGGCATTTCCATTTTTTTCCTCCTCTCTCACGTACCGGTGTTATCGCAGATTTTTGATTTTTTACGCAGTTCAAATAATATGATGAAAGAAATATTGCGGTTCC
>PEZG01000059.1 GCA_002774185.1 Candidatus Roizmanbacteria bacterium CG09_land_8_20_14_0_10_41_9
CACGATCTTTAACCATCATCTCTCCCTTATATTTTGTTTGAGCATAATACCCAATAGGATTCGGTTTGCTGTCTTCATAGTAGGGGGGAGAGCTCCCATCGAATACGAAATCCGTTGAAACGTAAATCATTTTCCTATTTTTTTGTAAAACCATATCAAATATATTCTTGGTTCCCTCGACATTGATGGCATAGACTAGCTTCTTTTCTTTTTCCGCCCCATCGACGTTTGTGTATGCTGCCATGTGGAAAAAAATATCGAAATCGATTGATTTGATTTTATTCCACAAGGAGTCTTTATCGGTTATATCCACTTCTTGTTGGAGGATTTCGATGAACTGAAAATCTTTATTGAGAAGTTCGATAAGTCGTGTACCGATGAGTCCGGTTGAGCCGGTAATGGCAATAGTGAGCATATGAATAGGTTTAAAATTCAAAGTTCCAGTTCAAAGTTTAAAGTTTGTAATTTTAAATTTATAACTGCAACTTTCAATTTTGAACTTTAAACTTTTAACTTCTTTTTATCTTCTTCCACCATTCCTGATTGTGAAGATACCATTCTACGGTTTTTTTAAGACCTTCTTCAAACGAGTGTTTTGGTTCCCACCCCAGTTCTTCCTTAGTTTTACTCCAATCAATCGCATAGCGTCTATCATGTCCGGGTCGGTCTTTGACAAATTCAATCATCTCTTTTTCGTTCCGGTCCATGGATTTGATTATTTTTCTTGTCACCTCGATATTGGGAATGTCTTCTGTCAATCCGCCGACAAGGTATGTTTTTCCGATGGTTCCCTTTTGGACAATGAGATCGATTGCTTCGCAATGGTCTTCCACATACAACCAGTCTCGCACGTAGCGTCCGTCCCCATACACAGGTACTTTTTTCCCCTCAATAATATTGGTTATTGCAAGAGAAATGAGTTTTTCCGGAAATTGGTAGGGCCCAAAATTATTGGAGCAGTTAGAAATTGTTATGGGGAGTCCATAGGTGATCCCGTATGCTCTCACCAAATGATCCGAAGAAGCTTTTGAAGCGGAATAAGGACTTCGAGGGTTATAGGAAGTTTTTTCTGTAAATTTTTCTTTGCTATCTAAGGGCAAGGCACCGAATACCTCATCCGTTGAAATATGGTGGAACCGTTTTTTGCCGTTTTTTAAAGCAGCTTCGAGAAGCGTATAGGTTCCCTCAATGTTCGTTTTTATAAAAGGGGAAGGATCTAAAATAGAGCGATCCACATGGGATTCCGCAGCAAAATGGACAATGATGTCTATTTTTGAAACGAGGTCACTTACGAGTTTTGCATCACAAATGTCACCCTTCACGAATGAATAATTTGGATTTTTCTCAACGGATTTCAGATTCTCAAGATTTCCTGCGTAGGTGAGTTTATCGAGGTTAATAATGTTGTCGGAAGGATATTTCTTTAACCAGTAAAGAATGAAGTTTGAACCAATAAAACCTGCTCCTCCCGTGACTAACAGTTTCATAATTTTATTCTATCATACCGCTTTTTTTAAGTTGGGCTTATTTATGAGGTTTTCTAGGATACACCAGCGTTTTTTCTTAACGATATAGGCGATATCATCCTTTATTGTTTTATACGCAGTGGTTCCGTATCGGGGAGAATACATGGAAATATATGCTTTCTGAAACTTGACCTTCTTGCAAAGGCGCACCGTATTGTTGAATTCTTCATCCGTTTCTCCACAAAACCCGACAACAATGTCTGTTGTAAATTTAGCATCCGGAATCTCCCTGCGGATGTTCGAGACCAATTGCAAATATTCTTGATCCGTATACCAGCGATTCATGCGTTTCAAGACGTTTGAATCTCCGGACTGTACGGGTAGATGAATCACTCTTGTTATATTTTTATGCCTTGCAATCACGTTAATGAGAGCCTCGGAAAAATCCCACGGGTTAGAGGACATGAAGTTTACGGATTCAAATCCCATCTGTGCAATTTCAGAAAGAAGGAAGGGGAAAAGGGTCGGGATTCGTTTTTTTCCTAGGTGTTTCACGAATACGGGTTTGATGTCCGGATAAGATCCTTTTTGGATAAGGTCGGATCCGTACGAATTTACGTTTTGACCAAGCAGCGTTATGTGGGTATATCCTTCCCTTTTTAATTTGAGCGCTTCTTTGACAATGTCTTCATAGGGTCTACTTATTTCTTCCCCCCTGGAATAGGGGACTGTACAATAGCTGCAGAAATTATTGCATCCGTTCGAAATGGGCAGCCACGCATTTTTTGTATCACTTCTTACCGGACTAAGATCATATCCAAATTCCTCAATCGGAACGAATTCATCCACCTCTGGAAGTCTTTCATGCATGATTTTGGAATACTTGCCGCTCGTGTCTCGTTTGGCAAGGCCCACCATACATCCGGTAACAATGATTTTTAGGATCTGTTTTTTCTTGCGTTTTAACGCTTTTATCTTTGCTAGGTTATTTACGAGGCCCGCTATCCTATTCTCAGCCGATTGTCGCACCATGCAGGTATTAATCATTACATAGTCCGCGTCCCGGTAATCGTCGGTTTCCTCCATCTCCCGAGCAGAGAAAGCCGACCTGATACGTTGTGAATCAGAAACGTTTTGCTGACAACCGAACGTTTTGATGTAATACTTCATAATCATTTAGAGGAGAATTATACCGCAAGTCTTTCCTGTTTAACCCTATCAATAATGATGATGAAAACAAACAGAATAATCCCAATCGTGACAAATGTAATCCCTTTTTCCAATCCTTTCAGGAACAAACTACATATGCCCAATATCAACGATACCGTCCAATAGAAAACCGCAATGCGTCGTTTTCCCCACCCGATGTCAATAAGCTTATGATGCAAATGCCCCCAGTCCGCCCTAAAAGGAGACTTCCGATTTTTCAACCGTCTTATGATTGTGTAGAATGCATCGATCATCGGTACGGACCGGATAAGGACAAAGGTTCCCAATTTTCCAAACGAAAGGATAGATAATATCCCAAGGAGAAACCCTGCAAGCGCTCCGCCGCTATAACCTGGCATGATTTTTTGAGGATAGAAATTGAAAGGTAGGAATCCCAGATATGCTCCTGAGATGAGAAAAGAGAATATAACTACAGCTTGAACGCTGATGTCGTGGCCGGTGAATCGTTGGGAAAGAAGTCCCAAAAACAATGCGGTAATACTGACAAATCCCGGCAGTTGTCCGTCCACTCCCTTACTCCAGTTGACCATGTTGGTAGTCCAGGAAAGCCATAGGATAGCCAATAGGTCAGCAAGGATCAGAACCGTATGTTTTCCAAAAAAATGAATCGTGAGCGCTACTTGATCCAGTCGGATCACTCCCCCAAATGGATTGGAAACATAAGGGATCCCAAGCCCAAAGCTGATCACCAAAACAGAAAGCGCGATATTTGCAAGAAATCGGACATAGGGAGATAGGTCATAATAGTCGTCCAAAACTCCAAGGACCACCAGCAAAAAGCTCGAGATAAGAATCCCAATCAGAATTTTTGTCATCGGAAGGAACAGAAAGGAAGATATCAGGATGGAGAGAAAGATTGGAATTCCACCGCCCCGCGGTACGATCCCTTTGTGGGTATGTGCAGGATGGGTGCGTTTTCTCCTATCCGTAACCAAATGGAATTTTTTTGCAAAATAGATCGTTGGTATCGTTAAGGCGTAAGATATCAGTAGGCTGGTTAGAAAAACAAAAAAGATGTTCATTCAGGAAACAGAAAAGACAATTTTTATAAAGATCAATGTAAGGGTAATGATGAGGAATAGATTGAAATATTCTACTATTTTTCTAATGAAAGTATTCTCGGGAAAGAATTTTCTGGCAAAAAACAGGTTCATGAAAAAGAATATATTCAGGATGAATGGCAACAGGACGATCATCCATAGTTCTCCAACTCGGTCCTCCCCCCATGGCTTCGAATAGAAAAGTGGAATCTGTGGCGGAAGCGTAGGAAATTTTAAAACGAAGGCGACAATCATCACAATATTGGCCCCGATCAGATATGGCTCCATACAATCTCATTATACCTTATCGTGCAGGACAAAGGGTTTTCAATACGTGGACTTAATAGGGAATCGGTTGCAGAGGCGTTTCACTTCACGCTCTATTTTTTTAATAATCGGAGTCTTTTTGATCATCATTTGTCGTATTTTCCTTTTCTTTTCATCCTCGGTTGTGAACTTCAGTATTTGTTTAGTTTCGCGGACCCCGTCGATTATTTCGCTTATCCATTTTGCTATCTTTTTCATTTCATTCTCCTTCATCCCTCGACTCGTGATTCCTGGTGTGCCAAGCCGGATGCCAGACGGATAAAAAGGGGGATTCGGATCGTAGGGAACCGCATTGCGATTCAATACGATTCCGGCCGCTTCGCAAGCTTCGGCAACCGTATTCCCCAAAAGATTCTTATTGGTTAGATCAATAAGCAAAAGATGGGAATCTGTTCCCGAAGAAACCAGATGTAATCCGCGCTCCATCAATTCCTTTGATAAAACCTGTGCATTTTTGACAATCTGGTGACAATAGGTCTTAAAAGATTTTTTGGAAGCTTCTTTGAAAGCAACTCCAATTCCAGCGATTGAATTCATATGGGGTCCTCCCTGAAGGCCCGGAAATACTGCCTTTGAGATTTTCTCCGCCAATTCAGGGTCCTTTTTCAACCCTTTCTTGGTGACCATGATGATGGCGCCACGAGGGCCTCGTAATGTCTTATGGGTGGTGGTTGTAATGATGTGGACGTGAGGAGTAGGAGACGGGTATGCTTCTGCAAGAATGAGTCCTGCAAGGTGGGAAACGTCTGCCATTAGATACGCGTCAACCTTCTCTGCAATTTCTGCAAACCGTTTCCACTCAATTTTTCTTGGATATGCAGTAGTCCCCGCAACAATGATTTTTGGTTTTTCTCGCAGAGCGAGTTTTTCAACCTCTTCGTAATCGATGAATCCACTTTTGGTAAGGCGGTATGGAACCGAACGGAAAAATACTGAAGTAGCAGATACGGATGCTCCATGAGTAAGGTGTCCTCCGAACGCGAGGGATAGTCCCATCATCGTTTCGTGAGGTTTGAGGAGAGCGACGTATACCGCGAGATTTGCAGGAGATCCCGAGAGAGGCTGGACGTTAGCATAAGGGACATCGAACGCTTTCCTTACCCGATCCTGCACGAGATCTTCGATTTGATCAACCACGGCTTGTCCTTGATAGTAACGCTTGAAAGGATACCCCTCCGCATATTTGTTACCCAGCGGACTTCCAACCGCTTCTTCCACAGCTTTCGAAACGATATTCTCCGAAGGAATCATCATGAGGGTTTTTTTTTGTCTTTTAGTTTCGGCCTGAATCAACGAATGGAGTTCTGAATCGGTTTTCTTTAAAAATTTCATTGGTATAAAACATAGCAAAAGATTTTTAAAAAAGCAATCGGATTTAGTTCGAGGTTACGATGTCGTAGGCTCCATTGCTATAGAGAAGGAATGCTTTTGATGGATACAGAGGGAGGCGTTGGGTAACTTTTTCTTTGGGGATGAGTACTTTTCCGATATAGTTCGGAAGGTCGTCGTAGAATTTGTGATAGATGAATACCCGTTCCTCATCGAAGTAATACTTTGCAGTATGGAAATCAAGTTCGTTCATCACGTAGAGGACATCCCGAGGTTTGCTAAGTTGTCTTATTTCATGGATAGTTTTTGCCATGTTGATTTTTTGTCGATATAACAATTGAAACGATTGGAATTTCATAGAAAATAAGATAAGAAGGACAACGAAGATTATCCGAACGCGTTTTTCTAATCGTTCCAGTCCATAGATTACAAACAAAAAAAACCCAACAGAAAAAGCAATGAGATATTTTGGAATAAAAACAGGTTTGAGAAACGAGACCCCATAGATAAAGATGGGCACGGCCACACCCCACAAGAATAAAAGGGAGAAAAGGGCCCCCTTTCTCTTCTGACTCCTGATTCCTACAAAAGCCAACAGGACCAAAAGTAGCATGAAGATGGATAGGTAATTTAAATACGCAAAGGTTGGCGCTTCATTTTTCTCAAAACCCGTATACAGGGTACCGAAAATGAAAAACCAATTCCTAAACTCCGATTTTTCGATCCAGAATGATTCGACAAATATATTTTTTTGTTGAAACAAGAAAAAAATCCAAGGTGCAAATGCCACAAATACGATAAAAAATTTCTGGTAAACTCGTACATGAAATTGGCGCGTACGATTTACAAGGATCGTGTGGATCAACTGGGAGAAGACTATGAAAATCATAAAATAATGGGTATATAACCCCAAAATTGTTGAGAAAAGAAAAAGCTTTTTATGGTTTCTTTCATATGCATAAAAAGAGAGTACGGCTAAAAACGTAAACAGGGTATACATGCGTGCCTCAAAAGCATAATATGTCATTAGAGGATTCAGCAGAAACACGGTGAGGTATACAAGACTTTTTCCCAAAGATAGCTTAAATACATGCATTAGGAAAAGGAATGCCATATAGGCTGTTGCCCAATAAAAAACCATCGAAAGACTCCGTATGGCTATCTCCGAGTTTCCAAAGAGGCGCATCCAATAATGTAGCAACAAGTAGTATAAGGGAGGGTTGAAATCCTTTGCGGTTAAAAGGATGATATCAATGCTTTGGTGTTTCG
>PEZG01000064.1 GCA_002774185.1 Candidatus Roizmanbacteria bacterium CG09_land_8_20_14_0_10_41_9
AATTGTTTTAAAATGATCACATATGAATATACTAAATTCCCTTAATGTTCTATTAATAAAAACCGTGTATGCTAGTGATGCAGATGTTATACCTCCTTCAACAACAGAAAGAGTGGATTTAAAATGGCAAATTCCTTCCCTTGCAGACATCGTTAGTTTTGCATTGCGGTTCCTTTTCATCATCGCGGGACTTATTGCGTTAATATATTTGGTTTTAGGTGCGTTTGCATGGGTGACTTCCTCGGGCAACAAGGAAAACGTTTCAAAAGCTCAGGAAAAAATCCAGGCGGCAATCGTAGGGTTAGTAGTAATGGTAGCGGTGATTGTAATTGTTGGAGCCTTGGAACAATTCGTATTTAATAAAAATCTGTGTCTTGGGTTAACGTGTGCGATTAAGCTACCGAGCTTGATACAGACGACGCCGGTACCAGCACCGTAATATAAAACAACCCCATGATGCTTCTTAGTTTTTTTGTTCAGGCTCAAGGTATCCGTGAATGGTGTCCTGATCCCGCAGATGTAGCAAACTGTTGTACTGTAAACGGCGTTCCCACGCTCAAGTGTCTAGAAATTGTTTTCGGCAATATCCTTACCCTTTCTTCCGCGTTCATCGTGTTGGTGCTTTTCATCATGCTGACGGTCGGAGGCTTCAACTACCTTACCTCATTCGGGAACCCCGAAAAGATAAAAAAGGCTCAGGGGACGATGAAGTATGCGGTTATCGGACTTGTCATATTTGTGTGCGCCTACTTGATTTTGAAAATTATCGACGTCCTGTTTTTAGGAGGAACCGGCTCGCTTTTCGAACTGAATTTGGGTTCGCAGGACATGAACCAATAGAAGTCTTATTTCGTCGGAGTAACGATGATCACCTTCACACCTTCTTCGCTGGGGAGTGGGGACACGAATTTATTCCGCTCCTTCATCACGTTATAGAAAAACAGAAGAAGAAGAGCGATCCCTACGGTAATAAACAGAAATCCGACAGCTTTCATAGGTGCACTTTTTCTTTAATGAGAAACCGTGGACGTTTTTGTACCTCTAGGTATATTTTACCAATATATTCTCCAATAACTCCGATGGTGATAAGTTGGACTCCGCCCACGAACATGATTCCAACAAACAGGGCCGCCCATCCTGTCACGGCAAATTGAGGGTAAAACAGTTTCCGCACGATCGCATAGAGGATTCCTGAAAATCCAATCAAGCCCGAGATGAATCCCAAGTAAGTGGCGAGCCGCAGGGGTTTTACCGAAAACGAGGCGATCCCCTCGAGCGCGAAATTCATCATTTTTGAAAACGAATAGTGGGTTTTACCAATGTGTCTTTTCTCCCGTTCAAAATATACGTATTCGGTTGGGAATCCTCCCCATGCGACAAGTCCCCGCAGGAAGCGGGAGTGTTCGGGAAGGGAATTGAGAAACGCAACAACTTCCCTATCAATAAGTCGGAAATCACCAACATCACTGGGGATAGGGGTGTCCGAAAGACTATTGATGAACCGGTAAAACAGATGGGCCGTGGTGCGTTTGAAAAAACTGTCCACGTCCCGTTTCTTTCGTTTCGCATACACGACCTTCGCTCCTTTTTTCCATTTTTCAACCATGTCGGGAATGATTTCCGGCGTATCCTGAAGGTCAGAGTCAATACTTATGACGCAGTTTCCCTTTACGAACCGGTACCCGCAGGTCAGAGCCATCTGGTGTCCGAAGTTTCTCAGGAAAGAGATAAGTTTAATGGAGGGATTTTTAGCAGCCTCTTCTTTAATGACTGCATCCGTCCCGTCCGTAGATCCGTCATTCACGAAAATAATTTCATAGGAATAACAGTTAATAATCGGAATCAACCGTTTCAATAAGGGTTGAATGTTTTCTTTCTCGTTGAAGACCGGGACAATGATGGAGAGAAAGAAATTATTCATATTATGGCTCTAAAGAGTCAATTTATGGCCATGTACCGTACTGCGAAGCAGTTCTGGTACATGGTTACGGGGCCAGGAGTTGAACCTGGTCTAGAAGATTATGCACCTTCTCTAATTACTTAGAGGGTTGGACTGTGTCTTCACCCAGCTGAGCTGGGGCTGACGTGCGGTCTCTACAGGTCTCCGACGTAACGTCGGAGTTCCCGCGGCGTTGTCCAAATAGCAAATGGATTTCGCCGTTATAAGTCAGTTATCTTAAAAAATTACTCTTTTAAGAGCCCATATGAGCCTTCTGTGCAACCGTACACTACCCCGTAAATTTATGGAGAAAGTATACCAAACCAAACGCAAACAATCAACGCTTGAGGAACAACTCCTTCCACTGCTGCCAAGGAGGGAGCGGTATGGGGGTTAACGTTGAAACCGTAGGAGTGGGTGTGGGAACGATGATCGCAATTTCATTGGGTTTTAGCAAATTCAGTTTGTTGCGGAGGGTTTTTTCAATCTCGTTGAGATCGCTATTTTTCAACACCTCGGTTTTCAACGTGATATTTCTCTTTTTCTCGCTTTCGTACTCTGACTTATAGTCTTCGTAAAACTGCAGTTTCTTCTGGTAGTCAATAATGTTTTTCGTCAATGACGAAACAAGGAATAAAAGGAACAGGAGGACGAGCACGGTTTTAATGGATTTCATACACCCCTCAGTATAGCAAAGCTTGCTCTCCCCATCAGGAAGGAAGAGTATTTAGGAGCTTGATGATTCGGGAGGGCTCTGCTTTTGACTTGAGTTCTTTGACGCAAATCCCGATGAGGGCTTTGGGATTTTTTTCATACATGTCTTTATGTTGTTGGATGAGTTTTTGGATTTCCTCTGATAGCTCCTCATCCGATATCTCTTCGGGAAGGTAGGGGGTGATAATGGAGAGCTGTTTTTCATACTCCGCAACCAGATCCGCTCTTCCCCCCGCTTTGAACGATTCGATGGATTCGTTGAGTTCCTTCACGTGTTTCCTTAGAGTTATAATGACTTCTTCATCCGTAAGGGAAGCTTTCTTCTCGATTTCCCGATTTTTGATCTGTGAGAGGACGTACCGCAATACCGATACGGTTGCCACATCTTTCTTTTTTAGTGCCGCGTACTGATCCTCTTGCAATTTCTTCTGAATCATTCCATAATTATAGCCTATGAACCGAGGGAAAAGGACGGATTTGTTACGATCTTTAAGGAATTTCAAACGGATTCTGGAGAACAAACCATCGATCCCAAAAATGGTTGAGGAAGTGCAGATGATGAATTTCAAAGTGAGACCGTTACAGGGAGACATTGCCGTTCTCAACTTGAAAAACCGACAGCTTTTGGAAGTCTTATGGAGTTTAGGAAAGCTGGAGGAGTTTTTTCACAAAGAGGTCACCCAGGTTTCCGCAGATCAAAAGGAATCGTTTTTTACCATGTTCGACAATCTCCAGGATAAACTCGAACGGGAACTCAATACGCTGTCTCTGAAAAATGAACGGATTGCAAAAACGTCCACAACGCTTGAGATGGAGATTATCAAAGAATTCTCCGACGGTCCCATGAATTAACTTAAGATATCATGAGAAAATTCCCCATTGTTATTGATTTGGAGACGAAATATACGTTTCGAGAATTCACTGACCCCTCTAAGCTGGGCGTATCGGTTGCCGCTATTTATGACTACAAACACAATGAGGGGAAAATATTTCTAGAAAACGAACTGAATAAATTGTTTCCTATCTTGGAGAATAGTTCGTACATCATCGGGTTTAACAACCGGAGTTTTGACCTACAGGTTCTTCAGCCTTACTACCCGGGAAAATTGGAGAAATTTGCCATATTTGACATCCTGGAGGACATCAAAGGGAAAATCGGTAGACGGCTTTCCCTAAATGACATGGTGTCCGCAACGTTAGGGAAGAAGAAAACCGGACACGGGCTCATGGCGATTGAATACTACAAGTCCAACCAGTGGGAGAAACTGAAACAGTACTGTCTGGATGACACGTTTCTCACGAAAGACCTGTTGGAGTTCGGGGCAAAACACGGGGAGGTGTACTACCGAAACGAACAGGGGAAAATCCCAATCAGAGTGGATTGGAAAAAATACCTTCAAGAGGATTCGGGGAACGGGAACGTAGCTCTTACCTTACCGTTTTAAAATCACTAGTTTGACACCTGCTTGTTTCAAGAGTTGCGTTCCTAAAGGATCGGAAAACTCTTTTTCCGCAATGATTTTTTTGATCCCGCTGTTGATGATCATTTTTGCACATTGTAGACAGGGAGAATCCGTCAGGTACATATCCGCGCCGTTGGTTGAGATGCCGTGGTATGCCGCCTGAAGAAGCGCATTTTGTTCCGCATGAAGACAAATACAGGTATCCTTTTTTTCACCGGATTTCAACTTTCCCGTCTGCCGGTTCCAACACCGTTTGCATCCTCCTTCAAAACAGTTTTTGATGCCGCTGGGAGTTCCATTGTAACCCGTCGCTAATATTTGTTTATTTTTTACAATAAGCGCTCCGACCCGGCCCCGGATGCAGTTACTGCGGGTTTTTACAACGTGCGCAATTTGGATAAAATATTCGTCCCACTCCGGTCGTTTGAATGTTTTTTTCATATAAACTCAAGGATATTATACTGTACAATAGGAGTATTGATATGAAATCCTTTTTTCAGATATTCTTGGCGGTTGCGGCAGTAATACTGCTCATGGCAGCCGGCGCATTCTTTTTCTGGCAATACCAGCAAAAAACCGCAAAGTCTCCGAATCCTGTCCAGCTGGTTTCTCCCACTTCCGCAATTACAAAGGCAGAGGTTTCGCCAATCATCGTCGAGACAACCCTGGTTCCAACAGAGTCAGCAACCGCAACCCCGACTCCGCAAGTATCGGACTCGGATTTGATCAAAGCCGCAATGGCAGCAAAACACAGTAAACCAGTTGCAGACGTAGAATTAACAATCAGCAAAAATACCGGTACCCATGCGACAGGGGGAGTAACCTTTGCGGGAGAAATGGGCGGCGGATGGTGGCTTGCCGCAAAAAGCGGAGGAAATTGGGTGATCGTCCAGGACGGAAACGGAACCATGGATTGTGCAGTTATCGCTCCCTACAACTTCCCCAATACGATTGTCCCGGAGTGCTTGGATGAGGCAACCGGCAAGACCGTGATACGGTAAAACGGAATTCATTTATCTAAATGACGTAAGTTATATGGAAAGAAACGATACAGAAAAAGGGTTTGTGATGGTTGAGCCACCGACAGATAAAACCGGTTTTATTAAAACAGAATTAGGTCACATGATGGGAAGACCCTTGAAGCCGGAAGATATGTCGGAAGCACAGGTAATGAATACGCTATGGAAAACTTTTGACCCTTCTTTAGGATCTGCAGGATCCTATAGACAGTATGTAGCTTTTGAACCAACGCCAAATGCTAAAATTGACGTTCGCATTAGAAGAGGATCGATCGAGAGAAGCCAGAGGTTTCTTCAACTGATGGAGGCCTTGAATATGGAGGACATAAGATGGTCTTCATTTGGGTCTTTTATCCCCACTTATTTGATGACGATACAAGAGCATTGTGGAAGAAAACAACCAGAAGGACCGGATGCAGTTTCTATGCTTCTTGTTGGAGCGCAAAGCGTTGATACGGTGAAAGAATACAATGCGGCAGTGAAATATATTTTTCCTGATGCTAAACCGTACGTCATTGATATCGAGGGAGAAGACACTAATACCAGACTATCAGTCCGCGGCGATGGGGCGCAGATGCCTTTTAAAGACAACGGTTTTAATATGGTTATGACAAATATGTTACTACATATGTTAAAAGTGCCAGCGGAACCAGCTAGGTCACCTAAAGAAACCAGGTTGGTTTTATTCGAAGAATTTTTTAGAGTGCTAAAACCTGGAGGTACGGTTTGCTTGGTTGAATCAGAACTTAGGAAAGCTTTGGGCTCAGGAGACATTGATCAATGGTTTAAAGAACTTCGCCAGGAACTTAAAAGTGCGGGATTCGTCGGTATTCAAGCTGAGCCAACCATCGCATACGGGAAAAGAATTAACATGTACAAATTCTTAAGAGCCAATGGAAAAGGTTCCTGCATAGATCCCGATGACTTTCGTCTTATGGAAAATGTTTTAACCATTACCGCTATGAAACCAGACACTCAGCATGTTCTACAGAGGTTAAAGAACATGTTCTGAAAGGAACTTCATAAAAAAAAGCTTGCCAGGGCCACTTTGAGAAAGCTAAAAGTCGTGATATAATGATACCATTCTCTTGTAGCTCTCCGCCAGCCGGCGAAGTAGCTTTGGGAGAGAATACTCAGATCATTAATCGGGTTTTGAACTTTGACAATTGGGTTTCAATATTGATAAATCCCCTGTAGCTCAATCGGTAGAGCAGGTCGCTGTTAACGACAAGGTTAGTGGTTCGAGTCCACTCGGGGGAGCCAGTTGGCACCTAATATACCCAAAATATCTAAGCGTCAAACTAATACACCCTGGATGTGTATTTAGTATCTTATTTTAAGATTGATTTCTAATAACCAACCAGTATAAAAATGACAGAAACTGAAAGAATATTTTTTTGGAATAGACACTGGGCAGAAAGAAATTTTTATAATCTTAGAGCACATAATTCTTTAATTCTTTCTTCGAAAAAAGTTTTAGGGGGATTTCCGGAAAGAAATATTTTAGAAGTTGGCTCAGGGAGAGCAGTTGATTCTATTGAAATGGCCAGACGTGGAGCAAATTGTATTGCCGTTGATTTTAGCGAAACTTCATTTGGTTTGTCTCAAGATATAGCTAGGAATTCAGGGGTAAAAATAATACAGTGTTTAGCTAATGCAGAACAACTTCCTTTTACAGATGGTTGTTTTAACCTAGTGTTTAGCCAGGGGTTAATGGAACACCCTACTTTAATGAAAAAGTTACTTCCAGAACAAATACGTGTGACTAGGCCAGGAGGCTTTGTTCTTATTGACGTGCCACAATTTTTTAGTATCCAAGCGATGATAAAATGGATTGAATTAAAGTTAGAAAAATGGCCATACGGACCAGAGGTAAATTTTACAGAGAGGGAACTAAAAAGAATTACTGGTAGCCTAGGTTTAGAATATACTACTTCTTATGGCCGGGAATTTGCTCCAATGGTTCACCTAGGTATAAGAACCGCATTGTCCAGAATCAGACATAGAGGCTCTCCTCCGGAACTAAAAAACCCTATTTTGGAACATTTACCTACAAATATGGGTTTAATCACACGTTTAGAGTTAAGCTTTATTGGTTCAATGGTTTTGAATAATATTGGAATTATTGCGCAGAAATCTAAGGCTTAGATAGTCAGAGTTGACTAAACTTGTAATCTTTCTATTTCCTCTCTGATTTGAGCTACTCTTCGACTTCGCTTAGGATTTACAACAATCCTAAAGTCAGAGAATGCCTTAATAATACAAGTCAATTGCTTGGTTATATTAGAGTTACGATTCTCGAGCAATTTTTCGGTTTTCTATGATTTTCTCCGAATTTTATTTCTTAAAGGAAGAACCTTTTGACAAAAAGACAATATTCAATTAAACTATATGAATATGAGTTCATATAGTTGTTGTTCAAAATCAAGTAAAGAATCGAAAAAGATTTCTTTTTTATCGACCCTTCTTAAACTGGTAACAGAAGAGTCTCGTTTAAAGCTTCTATGTATATTAAAAGAAAAAGAACACTGCGTATGTGAGCTGATGAAACATGTTGATATGTCTCAAAGTCTGATCTCACATCACTTAAAAGATTTAAAAGAAGCGGGAATTGTAGAGGCTCATAAAAAAGGACTTTATGTTTATTACTCACTCACCAAACAAGGGAAACATATTATCAATTTATTATTCAAAATATGAAAATCCAAGTATTAGGATCGGGTTGTCCAACTTGTAAAAAGTTATTTGAAATTACCCAAAAGGCAGTCTCAGAAATGGGGATGAAAGAAAAGGTTGAATATATTACTGACATTTCCAAAATTGTTGAGATGGAAGTAATGCAATCACCAGTGCTGGTAGTTGATGGTAAGCCAATGACTGGTTTCACTCCCGATATTGAAAAGATAAAAAGTTTGATTAAAGGTAAATAAAGATTATGGACATATTTAAACCGATTCAATTATTTGCAGATATCGTTACATATCAGTGGTTTAGGATAGTTCCTCATTCCTACTTGGGAGATACGATAAACTTTTTTATCTACGATGTTATTAAGATAGGACTATTACTGGTTGTTATCAACTACATCATGGCAATAACCCGCTATTACTTCCCAATGGAAAAAGTGCGGGATATGTTGCTAAAGAGACGCTGGTTTGGGTTGGACTATCTTTTTGCAGCTTTATTGGGTGTTATCACTCCTTTTTGTTCTTGCTCATCAATTCCTCTCTTTATTGGTTTTGTGGGAGCTGGAATTCCGCTTGGAATAACCTTTGCATTTTTAATAAGTTCACCATTAGTGAATGAGTCGTCACTTTACCTATTTCCTGCCATGTTTGGTATGAAGGTAACAGCCCTTTACAATTTAGTGGGTATTATTATTGCAGTACTGGGTGGTTTGCTTATTCAAAAACTAAAAGTTGAAAAATATGTCAAACCAGAGCTTTTGAAGTTTAAATCACGCAAACAGGTTGAAGAGGAACATGGAGGCTCTTCGTTACCTTTTAAACAACTTATTTTTTATTTCTGGAAAGATGGGATGAATATTACAAAAAGTGTTTTTCCTTATGTTGTTTTAGGAGTAAGTATTGGTGCGCTTATTCATGGGTTTGTCCCAGCAAGCATTGTTGAGAAATATTTATCAATAAAAGCTTGGTGGACAATTCCCTTGGCAACTTTACTTGGTGCACCACTTTATGCCAATTCCGTCAGTGTCATTCCTGTGATGGAAGTCTTAGTTGGTAAAGGAGTGTCTTTGGGGACGGCTCTCGCCTTTATGACCGCTATTGTAACTGTCTCTATTCCAGAAGGGATGATTCTTAAGAAAGTCATGAAGTGGCAGCTTTTAGGTTTGTTTTTTGGTATCACGATCATTGGCATTATGATCATGGGTTATTTGTTTAATTGGATTTTATAAGTTTTGGCTATTAGAATTTCAGAGACAAGAATTTGTCTACTTCTTTATTCGTATACTCAGGGTATTCAAGATAGTTAGCCCGGTCTGTTCTTCGGAAAACATACCATCGTTCGAGCATCCCATAGAGGGTATCGGGTGAGATGGTTACAGAACATTTTGATTTCAATAGATCTTCTGTTTGAGTTAAAATAGAGGAATGAGAATTAATTCTAAGTGGCACTTGGCAAACAAGATGCCCAAAAATCCAACTTTGGATCAAAGAATCAAGTGGCACCTGGCTCATGCCAAGAATTGTACCTGCCGTCCCCTGGGTGGAAAAATCCTGGAAGAGATTAAAAAACGGGGAATAAAAATATGAATAAATTTATTTATTGGCTGCCCCGCATTTTAGCCATTTTGTTTATTGCCTTTATTAGCA
>PEZG01000055.1 GCA_002774185.1 Candidatus Roizmanbacteria bacterium CG09_land_8_20_14_0_10_41_9
TACGCGATTGAAAAAGCGGTCCACCATGCCATCAGCAACGCCTATCGGAAAGCAAATATCACGACTCTGGAAATCCGATTCAACCCGATGCTTCGCAACAAGGGCGGAGAACAGGATCTGGATAAGATCATTTTTAGCGCTCTAGTCGGGATGAAAAGAGCCTGCCTGGAATATCCGGTCAAAGCCGGGATCATCCTGATGATGGATCGAAGATTCAATAAGCGTAAAAATGAAATCATCGCAAAAAAAGCAGTCCGGTTTAAGCAGGATGGAGTTATTGGGATCGATCTTGCCGGACCCATTGATAATGATTTCAAAATCGACGATATCGTACAACCTGTCGAATTGGCAAAAGCATCGGGAATCAAAGTTACGATCCATACGGGAGAAATTACCCCCTCCAAAGAAATATGGGAGGTCATGGAAAAGCTGAACCCCGACCGGATTGGACATGGAATCCGAGCAGTGGATGATATAAAACTCCTAGATGTCATTTCTAAAAAAGGAATTGTCCTTGAGCTTTGCCCTACTTCCAACCTAAGAACATGTGCGGTAAAGGATATGAGAGAGATAGAATCCATTATACGCACATTAAAGAAACACTCTGTAGCTTTCACTATCAATTCCGACGGGCCAGAATTCCTCCAAACAGATGTAAAGCGTGAACTGGAGTTGTTGCTGCAAAATCGTATCCTTGACCGGCAAGGGGTTTTATCCATTATCCGTTTTGCCCGAAAGGCAAGTTTTATACCCTTATGAACAGGAAAAAAGTTCTACAGGAAAAAATCGTCAGGGAAAAAGCCTTGACGTTTGACGACGTGTTACTCCTTCCGAATTACACCGATTTCAAACGCCAGGAGGTTGACTTGACAACCAAACTCCACAAGAAAATCCTCCTCAAGCTTCCGGTTATCTCCGCTCCTATGGATACGGTCACTGAAGAACGGATGGCGACTGAATTAGCTTTGATGGGAGGACTGGGAATCATCCACCGGAATCTTTCTATAGAAGCGCAAGCATTGATGGTAAAAAATGTTAAAAAGAAAAAACTGATGGTTGGAGCTGCGGTTGGACCGGGAATTGATCTCCAAGAACGTGTAGAGGCACTCCATAAAATCGGGACAGACGTAATCGTTGTTGATTCAGCACACGGATTTTCCAAGTTCGTGATAGATGCGGTTGCCTATATTAAAAAAACCTTCCCCTCCTCGGTTGTCATGGCGGGGAACATCGCTATCTACGAAGGAGCAAAGGCTCTCATCAAAGTCGGAACGGATATTTTGCGCGTAGGAATGGGCCCCGGCAGTATCTGCACGACGCGGATTATCAGCGGTATGGGAGTTCCCCAAATTACGGCAATCACAGAAGCAGTGAAGGCAGTAGACAAAACAGGGGTGACCGTGGTTGCGGATGGAGGGATCCGACAGATCGGAGACATGGCTAAAGCGTTTGCGTTCGGAGCATCGGCTGTCATGTTGGGATCGCTTCTTGCTCAGTTTGATGAATCGCCGGGTGAACAGATCGTGATCCAGGGAAAAAAATATAAACAATACCGCGGAATGGGATCCATCGCGGCAATGAAGAAAGGCGGAGCCGAACGCTACGGACAATCCCGTAATACGGATGAAAAAAAACTCATTCCCGAGGGAATTGAAGGAATGGTAGAATACAAAGGAAAAGTTGCCGACTACCTGTATCAGATACAGGGAAGTTTGAAATCATCTTTTTACTATATCGGAGCAAAAACCATGGAGGAATTTTTCAAGAAATCAAAGTGCATTCGAATCAGTAACGCGGGACTCCTGGAAAGTCATCCCCATGACGTTACCATTTCCAACCCAGGAGATAACTATACCGTATGATCGTCCTCGTTGATTTCGGCTCACAGACAACCCATTTGATTGCCCGGCGCATCCGGGAATTGGGAGCGGACGTTGAAATTATCTCACCCGAGATAGCAATGAAAACCGTGCGGAAGCAAAAACCTGACGGGATCATTTTGTCCGGCGGTCCTGCTTCCGTATATGATCTGGGCGCTCCAACTATTGATCCTACCCTATTGAATTTAGGCATACCGATCCTTGGAATCTGTTATGGAGAACAGTTAATTTCCCATCTTTTGGGGGGAAAGGTAAGACCGGGGAAAAAACAAGAATTCGGTCCCGCCCGCTTGACCATTTCGTCTTCCTCTCCCCTTTTGAGAGATGTACAAAATTTGTGTACGGTTTGGATGTCTCACGGCGATGAGGTAATAGAATTACCAAAGAGCTTTATCCGAATAGCAAACACGGAAACTATTCCCAACGCAGCCATCGAGAATAGGAACAAAAAGATATTCGGAATTCAATTTCATCCGGAAGTAATCCACACCCAGTTCGGAATTGAGATTTTGAGAAACTTCCTGTCGATTTGCAGGATCACTCCAAAAAAACAGGAAGTTACGCAGGAGTTTATTAAGAATAGTATCCAAAACATCAGGGATTCTGTCGGTAAGGGAAAAGCCATCTGCGCCTTGTCGGGTGGAGTGGATTCGTCGGTTGCCGCACTTCTGATTCATCAGGCCATCGGAAATAACCTCACAGCGATCTATGTTGATTCCGGTCTCATGCGCCAGGGCGAAACCGACACGTTGAGAAAAACATTCGAAACTCACTACCACATGCGAGTGAAGATTGTCCGCGCACAGAAACTATTTTTGAAAAATCTGCGCGGCATAACCAACCCGGAAAAAAAACGGATTATCATCGGAAATACCTTTATTAAAGTTTTGGAACGGCAAGCAAAGCGCGCAAAAGCGGAGTTTTTGGTGCAGGGAACGATCTATCCTGATGTTATAGAGAGCGCAGGAACGACCCACAGCAAAAAAATAAAATCGCACCATAATGTTGCCGGACTACCGAAACGTATGAAACTCATCCTTCTTGAACCGCTGCGGCAACTCTACAAGGATGAGGTACGAACGGTCGGAACCCTGTTGGGGCTTCCGGACAAAATAACGAAGCGTCAACCCTTTCCCGGACCAGGGCTCGCAATCAGAATTATTGGATCCGTAACCCCGAAGAAACTAAGAATTCTTCGAGTGGCTGACGCGATCATCCAGGAGGAAGCGAAAAAAGCGGGTCTTCAGGAAAAACTCTGGCAGATGTTCGCGGTTTTCACCGGAATAAAAACCACCGGAGTCCGTGGAGACAACCGTGCGTACGGGGAAACGATCGCAATCCGCGCAATTGAAGCACGCGACGCGATGACTGCCCACTTTTCCCGCCTCCCCTATAATCTATTGGATACGATAGCAACGCGGATTGTAAATGAAATCCCCGAGGTGAACCGCGTAGTTTACGATATCACCAATAAACCCCCCGCGACCATGGAATGGGAGTAGAAGTAATTACGGTCTTAGTTTATTCCATTCATCTAGGAGATGGTTTTTGAGTTTTTCGAGCTGTTTGACTTCTTTTTTTGTCTCCTTTTGAACTTTTTTCATCACGTCCTCAACCACCATCATGTATTTTTCCCTGTCAATATTCTCGATGGATTCTTTAAGATGCGCCAATGCTTCAATCAGTTCTTCTTTCGCCCTCAGGTATAAATTTTTAGCTTCCTCTGTAACCTCTCCGAAGATTTCTTTTACTTTTTTATCCACTTCTTTTTCCTCCATGAGTTTTTTGAGGTCTTGGATTTTTTTTGCTACGATCTCCCGATTTTCCTCTCCGGTGTTAGGAGATAGAAACAATGCCGTAATTCCTCCAATCACCGTACCTAATAACAATCCTAAACCGAACTTTGATGACTTTTTGGTATTCATAAGGATGGTTTTAATTTATAATCCCTGAAAGTCCGCGTCAATATCCTTCAGATCTGCCTCGATTGAGCCGACATCAATCGCTTCTAGATCCGCTTCGTCTGATCCGGAAGGAATGCTGGTGGGACTCACAACTGACGTAGGCGTTGGAGAAGGAGGCGCCGGAGTAAGATTCTTATTGGAGGAAGCTTTAGAATTTAACTGGATGGATTGTTTTTGTATAAGGACGGTTACTAATACTATCAGCACCAACACAGAAAATGTCACGCCCAGTGCAAGAAACGTATTTAAAAGAGAGTGGCTTTTGGAGACTGGCTTTGCACTTAGGTTTGGGGGAAGCGGTGTATAGTTTTTATTCTGCAATGGATCCATAGGGTTATTCTGCCGAAACGGTTGGACTGATAACGATTGTTGGCGAAACCGTGGATGTTTTTAATGCGTTAAGATCTTTAATAAGAAGCATCACTGCCTGCTTTGCGTCCACAACTGCTTTATGAGCATCCCTTAGGTCTTTTTCAAACTGACTGACTACCGTACCGACATTGGATTTTAACACTCCCTCTTCGGAACTGATCTCAAATTCGTACGTCTTTGCCGCTTGAGTTGCAACAAGGGAGCGCGCGTCGGAGAGAGCGTCTTGCGCTTGCGTTAGGGCGGACTCCACAGATGCTATGTCTTTCCCATTCACCTTTGCGGTGTTTATCCGCTCAACCAAACGGTTCAGAAGCGTATTTATTTTTTCAAGAACGGTGCTCATATGAGTCGTTCTATTCGTATTCACGGTGGAAAGTTTGGTGCTGATCCTTTCAACCAACGCCCGCTTTTTCTCATTTCTGATCTCCAACAGCTTTGCCTTGAATGCTTCCTTTTTTTCCAATCGGTTCTCTTTTGCTTCCTCAACACGGTTTTGGATAAGCGTTTTTTTTGCTCCACTTGTCGCTTCCTGTTGACTCGACGCCGTTGAAGTGTTTACATCACTGGACTGCGCATTGACAGAGAAAGAGATAAAAAAAACCGATGAAATTAATAGAAGAACAATAGCAAATCTTTTCCCTTGCATACCCTAAAGGTATCATAGAAATTCCCTAATTGTCAAGGAAAATAATTTGAAATATGATAGACTGTAATAATCAATAAATCTGTCAACTTCATGAAACACCGGAAAAATCTGCTAGTTTTAGGTGTCCTTATCGTAATATTTATAATTGGGATGTATCCTTTGTTAAAAAGTAAAGTCTTATTCCCTGGTACGCCTTCAAAAAATTCAACGAATCCGGGGAGCAGCGTTTGCAATAAGATTGGAACTCCCGAGATGAAATCTTTTTGCTTAGCCGAAATAAGTGAAGATAAAAGCTACTGCGAGAAATTGGACGGACCGGACCAAAAAGTGTGTTTGGCGTCGGTGACCAAAAACAGTTCTTATTGTAAGGAATTATCCAGCCAAGAAAAACAGAACTGTTACCAAAACTTGGTAATCGTCGCCTCTTCCCCAAAATTCTGCGATCAGCTAGGGAACGCTGAAATGATCAGTACTTGTTATGTTCACTTTGTCAGCCAGAATTTCTTCGCTTCCAGGAACCATCTTTTGAATTCTTCTTTATGCGACAAGGTCTTGGCGGACAGTCCGGAAAAACGCTTTTGTATGGCGATGACAACCGGAGATATTAGTTATTGCACTTATGCCCAAAATGAATGCAGTGTGATCAAAGATAAAAATCCTGAACGATGTCTGAGTTCGGCATCGTCGACCGACCGGGAAGAGTGTTATCACGCGTTGGCGATGTTGAATAAAGACGAAACGCTATGCGCATCCATCCAGAACACAGACATGAAGGATTTCTGCTATCTGGATTTCGGAAACATTGGTGCAGATACCAGTGCATGCGATAAGATTACGAATGAAATGAAAAAATGGCAGTGTTATAAAAATGTCGCTGTGAATCTACAAAAAGAGTCCGAAAAAAAATTATAGGAGACATCTCTTAAATAGCTCCGCTACTCCGAAACACAAAAGCATTGATTTCTTACATCGTTTTAATTGCATCAACATATATGATTTGCTATACTGCCGGCTAACTATCATGTCGAGTACAGAACAAGACCGATTGAGGATCGGGATTGAGGCATTAGCACGGAATAATCATATCACTAGTCTTTATGATGCAGAAGCAATCCGAGGAAAGTATCCTCCGACATATAAAAAAATACATAGTACGGTGGGACTGGGCCAGATCGGATTCCCTATCCTTCCAGGATTTGTGGTTGATGCGTTGGATGACGACGTGTTTCGAGTTATTTCGAATTGGGTAGAAGATAATGGTTTTCAACGGTTGTCTATCCGATTTGACAGCCCCCGACCTGAAGATCATGTTAAGTTAACATCTTCTAATCCAACAATGGTACAGTTGGATGCGATGAGAGAAAATATCACGCCTCCTATTGCCGCCATGATCATGGCGGAAAATGATAGGTACGCCCAAAAACATAGCGTCACAACTACATTCGAGCCAGGCAGTCTTATCTTGGAGGTTGTCGGTCCTGGATTTGATTCTAGGGACGTAACACGAGGCTTCACTACGCCTCATGAGAGGATTCGTATTAGAAGTAAGCGCGGAAGTAACGATACAGACTATCAGGATCTCCACCCATCAGATATCCTTGAA
>PEZG01000026.1 GCA_002774185.1 Candidatus Roizmanbacteria bacterium CG09_land_8_20_14_0_10_41_9
CTGTTCTTCAGTACAGAAAATATGAGCATCGTCTTGAGTAAGATACCGTCCTCTAACCATTCCTGATAGTTCGCCTGCCTGTTCGTAGCGATACACTGAGGCGTCTTCTGCGATGCGTAAAGGAAGTTCTTTCCATGAGTGCAATTCTGACCGATAAATCATCATGTGCATGGGACAGTTCATCGGTTTCACCATGTATTCCACATCGTCGATTTTCATCGGCGCATACATTTTGTCCCGGTATAAATCCCAGTGTCCACTGGTTATCCATAGTTGCTTTTTGCCTATATGGGGGGAAAAAACTATTTTGAAGCCTCTTTTTGATTGTTCCTCCATAATAAAATTCTCCATAATTCTTCGGATGATGGCTCCTTTAGGCTTCCACAATATTAGACCGGCTCCGACGTCATCTGTTATAAGATAGAACCCCAATTCTTTCCCCAACTTTCGATGGTCTCGTTTTTTTGCTTCTTCCGTCTGCCAGAGAAATTTGTCCAGTTCTTCTTTTGTTGGGAAACAGGTCCCGTAAATCCGCGTAAGCATCTTATTTTTGGAATCTCCCCTCCAGTAAGCTCCGGCTACAGAAAGTAATTTGAAAGGACCGACTTTTCCCGTTGAGGCGACATGGGGTCCTGAACATAGGTCAACGAATTTGTCCCCTGTCCAGTACACTGAAACCTTTTCCCCTTTTTTTTCAATTTCATCCAGCCACTCCATTTTATAAGGATTTTCCTTAAAGAGAGAGCGGGCCTCTTCCATCATTAGGTTTTTTTGAGCTATAGGCAGATTTCTTTTCACAATACTCGCCATTTCCTTTTCGATTTTCGGAAAATCTTCGTCAGAAATTTTTCCGTTGTACTCGAAGTCAAAGTAAAACCCTTCGTCCGTCGCCGGGCCCATTGCCATTTTAATCCCAGGGAACAGTTTTATCATCGCTTGTGTGAGGATATGTTCGCATGAATGACGCATGGCCCCTAGATTACTTGAATCCATATAAGCCATTATACCCCTTCGCTTTTAAATTGTAAAAAGAAACTATTTTTCTATTTTGAAAATGATTATGCCCCTCCGCTTTCAGTATCCAACGGGCATAATACCTAACGAAGTTTTGATTTTGGAGAGTACTTTGAGTATAAGGTTGATAAAATTTCCATGTGAGCTGCGGTAGGCATATACTACTTCGCAAAATCAAGACGAAGTGGTATATACTCATCCTATATGCGTTTGAGAAAGCATTTTTACACAAATTCTTATGGACGGATGGCATATTATACTGCAGGAAGTGGTGAGCCGTTATTTTTTTTACACGGCGGATTACTGGGTGCTCTTACATTTAAAAAATTGCTTGAAAAACTGTCCGAACAGTACCATGTGATCGCTCCGGATATCCCGGGGTTCGGGAGCTCCCCATTGCCGCGGGACGTTTGGGGCTTGCCAGAGTATGCAAATTTTTTCAATACCTTCCTGCGCGAGTTGGATCTGAAACGGGTCGGTCTGATAGGATATTCTTTTGGAGGAGGAATTGCCCTTCATATGTCTGTTGCCAATCCCAATGTTTCACGGTTAATCCTGATTGATTCCGCGGGAATAACTCACCACTCATTATTGGACGCACTATATGTTGTCTCAGTGAACGAAGCAACCATTGATCTTGTGAGATATGGGAAAGTCAAAACCACGTTGGTCGTGGGAAAAATTTTTTTCCAAAATCTCGCTCAAAACCTGTTTTCCATTTCACGACTGGTAAAAATAGGAAGAAAAGTCGTATCTACCAATTTCTCACATTTTCACAAAGTTACGGTTCCCACCCTCATCCTATGGGGAGAAAAGGATGACATTTTTCCTAAAAAATACGCTGAGGAGTTCTATCGGAGGATTCCCAATTCCAAACTCATATTGATCGAGGGCAACCACTGTTGGCCTCTGTATGATCCGGATGAACTATACGAACATATCCTTCATTTTATCCGCCATGTCCGAACAGACTATTTTAGCCTCAAAGAGTAGTCAAACTAGGGTTGACTTGTGAGTCGTTGCATAGTATAATATCCATACTATTCTCTGCGCAAGCAGAGAATTTTTTTATGGAAAAAAATATGAGGAAAAAAGCCTTTTTAGGCGCTATTTTATGCACAATGGTGTTTCTTGTATCTTTCCAGACGCGAGGAGCGTCGTCTCTTTTTTCGTCAAAATCCCCAACAAAGGGAAAAGTTCTGGCCCAAAAAGAACTAGATCTGAAAACCCGACTACCGGATGCGTATGGATCTTCAATATTCGCCGATAACATTCTTTTGGCGCTGCACTACCTTAAAGAAGACACGGGGGATCTTGTGGTTGAAAAAAACACCCTAAATCCTTCAAGCATAAACTGGGAAAAAGTGAGGGAACCTTTTGAAGTTTCCTTTACCCTGGAGCCGGGTCAGGTTTTCGCGTTCCACAACGGAAGTCTTCCGGAGTTTGAAAAAAAGATTGTGACAACGATGAATTCCCGATTCTTCATTGAGGAAGGGTATAAATCCTATGCGGGTTTAGGAGGAAACGGTGTATGCCATCTGGCTTCCCTGATCGACTGGGCTGCGACAGACGCGGGTCTTGGAGTCACGGCGAAAGTAAACCACGATTTTTATCCGGTCCCGGGAGTTCCTTCCAAATATGGAGTTTCCATCTATTCACAAAGCGACCTCCAGAATCTGTATGTAAAAAACACCCGCCAATCTAAGGTGAGATTTGTTTTTAAAATAAAAGGAGATTATATCAAGTTGAGCTTGAGCGATGAGGCAGCGGCAACAAAGAGCAAGGGATCATAGATACCTATAATCAAGTTCATGAAGGGTACCGTGCAACTGAATCTTTAGTGCGTCTCTACCGTTACCACCTTTAAGATATTTCTCTCTTCTTCTAGCATCACTTCCTTTTAAGTATGCCTCATAATAAATCAGCTCTAGAGGGCGACGATTTTTAGTAGCTTTAACGTAACCACTAATATGGGCCTTAAATCTAGATTTTAGATTATCGGAGAAGCCTGTATATAATTGTTTGTCTTTTATTGAAAATAAAATATAGATATAAAACATAATATGAAATTTAGCGAAAGATTATCTAAAAGTCGATGGACTATAATTTAATAAGCTGGTTTATGTGGAGGTAGGTTGACCTGGTGATCCAGCTGAGCTGGCTATCACCGAGCTGAGCTCGGTGACCGCTGAGGGACTTGAACCCCCGGCCTTCACAATGTCAATGTGACGCTCTAGCCAGCTGAGCTAAGCGGTCAAATGAGTCAATAGTCTATAGTCGAAAGTCTATAGACATGAGTTAACAAATATTTAGTCAATTGTACCAAACAATGCTCCTTTTTTGAACTCCAAAATCCTCACTTTGCCAATAATACCTCGCCGATTTTTTTCGGTCTTGATATGTGCGGGGATTTGATTGGAAAAAAGGACCGACTGATACTGTCCATTCCTGCGTTCAAGGAACAATGCGCTGAATGTGTGTCCAATGTGCTTTTTTAGGAATGCCTCGTATTTTTTCTTTCCGAGTGCAGCAAGTCGTTTTGCGCGATTCGCCTTAACTTGAGTTGTGGGTTCAAGAATATTCCTTGAAAGACGGCATGCTTGGGTATTCTTTCTCAGGGAAAACCTGAAGATATGGAATTTGGAAATAGGAGAGTTTTTAAGAAAACGATACGTTTCTTCAAACTCCTTTTCGGTTTCTCCCAGGAATCCCACAATAACGTCTGTTGCGATAAAGGTGAACGGATCCAATGTAGAAAGCAATTCCAACTTCTTCTGAAATTCCTCCACGGTATATCCCCTCTTCATGAGACTCAATATTGTATTGGACCCCGATTGGACAGGGATATGGAAAAAATTCACCAGTCTTCCCGTCGAGCCATATTTTCTATAAACGTCTAAAAATTCAGAAGTGATGGACCATGGGTTTATTGATCCAAAGCTGATTCGAGGAATATGGGTTTTTTTCAATATGGATTCCACAAGTTGGGGAAGCGTTTCATTGGTTTCCTGCCCGTAAGCTTCGGTGTTGATCGTTGTTAGAATAACCTCTTTAATATTCTTGTCGCAACGATTCAGCGTATTTAGGATTGACTGGATGGGGTACGATCGGGGTAGTCCCCTTAACGAGGGAACGATACAGTAGGTACAAAACCTATTGCACCCGTCCTGGATCTTTATCAGAAGACGCCCGGAGCTCGTGAATTTATTTTGGAGGCGAGTCTTATGCGATTTTCCTTTCGTCTTGTGGAACAGGCGCTGGATACGTTCGGCCAGGTTTTCTTTGTTTTTATTATGAACCATTAAATCAACCGGAAGCGTATTCCACAGATCGTTTTGAAGCCAGTAGGTTGCCGCGCACCCCGTGAGGATAATTTTTGAATTCGGGTGCTTCCGGCGCAGTTGATATACGAGTTGACGAGCTTCCCGCTCGGCCTTCTGGGTGACGGCGCACGTGTTAATGACGAAAAGGTCGGGGCTGCCTTTCGATGGGACAAATCCCGCACCCTTAAGCTTTTGGTCAAGAATTTGTCTCTCAGCCTCGTTCACGCGGCATCCGAAGCTGAAGCTGGTAAAAGTCAATGGCATATCTCTATTATACAGGCTATGAAGCTGAAATGAGGCTAAATTATGCTTATAGGATAGATATTGACATACTTGACAAGCTTATAATAGTATGCTATAATCCAATCAGATCCTAAGGTTTTTCGACATCGTTTGAAAAGCTTTAGGATTTTTTTTATGGGAAAAATTATCAGGATAATGATAACAATCACTCTTTTCTTTGTGGTGGCGAAGCCGGTCTCGGCGGAAAAAGTCGCAGGCCATTCTGCCTCTATGACCTATAATTTATCAAATAGTAACAAGTCAGAGGATCTATTCAAGAAAAAGCTCGCTATCAAACGGGTGCTTGAAAAATATGATTCGGACATGGCTGAGGTAACAGACTCATTCATTAATACTGCCGTTACCTATGATCTTGATCCGTATCTTCTTCCATCCATTGCGGGTCTGGAGTCGTTCTTTGGTCGATTCACCATGCCTGGATCATACAATCCTTTCGGATGGGGACGAGGCTTAGTCCCTTTTGAAAACTGGGAGCAAGCCATTGAGACCGTAGGAAAAGGGATAAGGGAAAACTATATTGATAAAGGTGCGCAAACCATTGATGAAATCGGTGCCATCTATTGTGAAGGAAATACTTGGGCTGGAAAAGTAAGATTTTTCATGGACGAATTCAAGGCAGAAGAAGAAAAAATTCAGTTGTTATTAGGGGATAATACGGTAAAATTATAATGCCCTTTCGTTCCCGCAGGAGCGGGACTACAGTAGGCATTATGCCCAACGTAGTTATGGAATAGCATTATAAAAAATTGATAACGGAGTGGCATAACCATGCATACGTATACTCTAAAGAAGCTTCAGGCCTCTACAATCGAATGTATAGTAACTATCCTCAAAGAAGAAGTTATCAAGGAATCCGAATCCGCCTTCGAGAAACTGCGAGCGGAACTAACCGTTGAGGGATTTCGGAAAGGCAAAGCTCCTAAAGAGATTGCAAAAAAACAGATACGCAAGGAGTCCATATATCAAGAAATGTTAAGATCGCTCCTTCCCCGGATCTACGAGGAAATTGTAAAAAAAGAGTCCTTAAAGCCTATCGTTTCTCCAAAAATAGAACTCGTTAGCGTAAAAGAGGGGGAAGATTGGAAGATAAAGATAACCGCGGCAGAAAAACCTCCGATCAATTTGGGGAACTACAAAGATTTCATAAAACAGGCAAAGGAAAAAATAAAGAAGGCTGACATCTGGATACCAGGAAAAGATTCAGGGAAGCAAGAAGATACAAAACAGAAAGAACAAGAGAACCAGCAAAAACTTCTTAACGAAGTCATGACGGTCCTCCTGAAGAACGTGTCTGTTGAAGTTCCCGAACTTCTTATTGAAGAAGAGTTAAATCAGCGCTTGACTCGCATCGTGGACGATGTCCAAAAAATCGGCCTTACCGTTGATGGATACTTGAAGTCAAAAAATATCACCATGGAGGATTTGAAAAGCAAGACTCGGCAGGAAATAGTGGATACATACAAGCTGGAGTTCATACTCAATGAAATTGCAGATTCGGAAGGTGTAAAAGTGGAGAAAGCAGATCTTGATAAAATTCTTTCTCATATCACCGATGCAAAAGAACGCGCGGTGGCAGAGCAAAACGCTTACTTTTATGCGGCAGTTTTGCGCAAACAGAAGACGCTTGATTTCCTGTTAAGCCTGTAGTATAATTTCGGCAGAATCATCCTATGGCTACACAGATTCCTAAAACAGGAAAGAAATCGCCTACCTCGTTGAAATGGGATACGATTGAATCCTTCAGACAACACAGTTCCCCATTTTCTGAGGAAGATCGCTACAGGGGAGAATATGATTTCGAGCCGCAAGAACAAGTTCCTCCGAAGAGGAAAAAAGAAGCAAACCTTTTCAACTACCAAGCATACTATGAAAAGGAAGTCGTGAAGCGCGAAATCAAGGAACTCACAAACCAGGTAAAATTGGAATTAGATCGACTTAGAAAAACCGAACTAAAATTCCTATCCGAGGTTAAGGACGTTGAACATGTTGCGATCAACTCTCCAACCGAAAAACCAGGGGTATACCATATCCGATTCCTGGAATTAGTGCTGGGAATACTAAAGACTCTACAGTTGAAGATCAATGAATCCCGTACTTGGTTCCAAGCCCTTGTGACGAAGAAGAAAAAAAGAGGGTCCCTGTTTGCTGCGCTTTCTCGCAAAAAGGGGACACAGTATTCGCTTTCCCAGGAAATTACTTCAGCAAGATCCGTTCAATAACCATTGTTATTCCAGCATTTGAAGGAACGTGTTCACCCCATGGGCCCAGCTTCCGTTTGACGAAGGCGTGTATTTTTCCATGATGGACGAAGAAGTCACAAGTCCCTTATCAATGTAGTGTTTTTTAATCCCTCTGGCTACGGCATCAATGGCTTCATCGTACGATTCAAACCTGGTAACGGTATTCCCGTAAATTCCCCATCCCCAGCAGTTGTGCGAGTCGTCGGGTATGACGCGGCATAAATTGGATTCCTGCATGGCTATTGCCGGGAGGAGTCGGTAATCAAATTGATTTTCATCCGAGACTTGCACGATTTTCTCGGCATAGTCGTACAATACCGAGTTATACTTTCTGAAAAACTGTTTTAGGTTTGCTACGCGCCCGTCGGTAACTTCCGTTTCTGCCGTGAATACTCCCATGACTGCGGGCCCAGCAGAAAAATCAAATTGGCTGGAGGAGTTCTTCGCATTTTCAATCTCGGTCAATATGTTCTTAATTTGCTGTTCCTTACCGAAGTTCTTACGCATAAGGCGCACGGCTATAAGATTGCATCCCAGAAGGAGAATGAACATGAGCGAATATACAACGGTCTTCTTGAGCATAGTATAACTATAGGAAAAATACGTCCAAAAATCAACTCCTCAAATTCGATAAAAATAGGTGGGGAACGGAGAGTGTACAATGGTCTTTTCAAGGTTTTTCTTTAGAGCCGGGATGGCGAATCCGTGCGAAATAACCAAGGCACCTTTTCTTAAATCTTTTTTTAAGGCGGGGGTCAATTTTTCCAGAAGTTCGGGCATGAGGAACAGGTAAACAATGTCCGCTCCTTTTAGCGAGACCTTAAACAAGTCTTCCCTTAGAAAGGAGGCATTTCGGACAGATTCCGCAAACGCCAAAAATTTGGAATACCATACAAGAATCGGGTTAATATCAATTCCAAGAGCATGAACTCCATACGTCTTTGCTGCTTTTCTCACCAGTCTTCCATCCCCGCTCCCCAACTCGATAAAACTTTGGCCTTTTTTTAGGTTCGCTTCTTTCAGAATAATATCGGCTTCTTTTGAATTTGTCGGGACATAAGGAGCGCCCTTGATACTCGAATAAATAAGGAAGGTTACGAAAACGATGAAACCGATTAAAAAAACGATTTCCAGAGTAATCACGAGAACATACAGAATGAGTGCAAGCATGAGGTATAGTATAATATAACAAAGATAAAAGCGCTAATAGTACTGGTCTCTCGCCCGCTAGAGCCTTCGTAGCTCAATGGATAGAGTACTGGTCTTCGGAACCAGTGATGGGGGTTCGATTCCCTCCGGAGGCACAGGTTAGCTAAGGCGAGCGGGTCGGAACCAGTGATGGGGGTTCGACTTGTCCGTCCGAAGCTTTAGCGTAGGAGGATTCCTCCCAGGCGCACTAGAATTAGACTATAGACAATAGACGAAAGACGATAGACTATAGACCTTAGATTGTAGTTTATAGGCGATAGATATGAAATGAGAGAGATGATAAAAGAGGATAATGAATAAGTTTGAGAAGTTGAAAGTCTGGCAGGAGTCTTTAGTTTTAGTGCAGAAGATTTATACATTATCTGGAAGATTGCCAAGAAGTGAAGAAAGAAACTTGATTGATCAGATAAAGAGATCAACGGTTTCCGTTAGTTTAAATATTGCAGAAGGAAGCGGAGCAGAAAATGATAAAGAATTCAAAAGATATCTAAACGTAGCGAAAAAGTCGATAACAGAAGTACAAGCAACCTTAAAAATAATAGATTTTCTTTATAATATAAAGGTAGAAGAAGTCGAGACAAAGGCTTTAGAGATACTGAAAATGTTGAATGGATTGATTAAATATCTAAAGCGGAAATCGGAAAATTAATTCTATTGACTATCGTCTGTCGACTCTCGACTATTCTTGGGCCACTAGCTCAATTGGCTAGAGCAACTCCCTCTTAAGGAGTAGGTTCAGGGTTCGATCCCCTGGTGGCTCACACAGAACCTCCGTATTGATAATCCTGATGTTTTCTGATATACTCCAATCCTTAACTTTAAATTGAATTTTTTTACTATGGCGGCAACCCTAGAAGCGAGGATATCGGAGGAAATAAGCAGATTTCGGTATGAACGATCTTATAAGGAGATGATCGAACAACTTTTGATTGGGCGAGAGGAAGGTTTGGCTGCGTCTAGGCTTTCATATGGAGCACAAGAAAGACTTTCGAAAAATCTGAAGAAAGAATTAGAACGGTACTTTCCTGCAGATAGTTGGACAAATCCAGGTTTCGACAAAGAGCAAGTATTGAAGCAAGTACAAGGACCGCTACTGGAAGTAGGAGGACCAACGATGAGAGGATATGTAACAATTGACGTTTCCCGTTTGCCTAGAAGACTATGGATTACGAATATTACTAGGAATTTTTGCCCGCCAGATGTTAAAGATCAAGGACATATTGATATGGAGGCCAATGCAACAAACCTACCTTTTGCAGATAAGAGTATTGGTGCAGAGTTTGTCTCATGTCTGCTTTGCTCGCGTCGTAAGGTATTAAACGAGGCGTATAGAGTGATTGAGGATAAAGGATTGTTGTTTTGGCAAGGAGCACAGGATACAGAAGTGATTTATGCCCATCTACTAGGATTTGAAATGCAAGAGTATGCTAGACGAAAATATCAATTTTCTCCTGAATACTACGAAAACCTATGGAGCGCAATATTTCAGAAGCCTTAAATTCGCTGATCCTTATTCAATATGTTCCCACGGGATTACCTTCATTGCCTTGAGACCTTATTTTTATCCACATCCACAAAATAATGTAACTCCTGGTCCAAAAAAATTACTTTAGATAATACGTTAGGTTATTATTTAAATCCTAATAATTTTGCGATAATTCCTCTATTTTCTATAAGATCTTTTAAAACCCTATATTTTCTTTCTTCATTTGAAACAAACCGTTTAACTATTCTCGGATTATGATTTATTAGGAAAGGATATTCTTTCAGGAGTATGCCTAATGCCTTAGATTGATCCATGTGGAAAATAATGTAATTATATCAGAGGGGGGCGGCGTAATGTTATTGAGCTGGAAGAATAACGGAATAGGAAAGTTGAATTGTATCAGTTTATAACGGCCGTTGTAAAGTGGTACAATCCGGTGACATTTTTTTATGGTATATAATAGACTCATTTCCTATGTCTGTGGAAAGGCCAAGGGTTCCATCAGCGGAAGGCTCTCCGAAAGAAGTGACTCTTCATGTAAGTCTATCGAACACGGCTGAAGGGCCGATACAGATCAACGTCCCCCAGACTTTATTTGAAAGGATTGCAGGAAAACTTGAAGAGAGAGGGATAGAACCAAAGTATGTTGCTGCAGGAGCGGTAGTTTTTGTAGCGGCCGCCTCAGCGGGAGTTGCGGCCAAAAAAATCATTGATCACCAAAGAAAACCACCCATTCAAGAACCGCCTGTTTCTGTATTAACAGAAGCGCAGAAGGGAGAATATGAAAGAATGTATAAAGATTCCTATCCCACGCTTCGCAATTTTATACGAAACAGACTGCCGGGATCAAATCAGGATGTTGAGGATCTTACTCAGACGGTTCTCAAGAACGCGTGTGAACATTTTCCGCCAGACTATACCTTTCCTGAACTCCCGAATCCCCATTCTCCCTGGTTATACAGGATTGCCGCCAATCTTATTAAGAATAGACTTAGAGATGCATCTAGAAAAACAGAACATGAGGCTGACATCGACGTTGGAGAAATTTTGTATAAAATGGAAGATCCGACGCCCGATATGGACACAATGGTTACATCCCATGAGGAGGCGGTCGAACTACAAAAAGCAGTGGCTTCGCTCAAAGACCCTTACGCTTTAGTCATCTGGCTTAAAGTTGCGCTGGAGTGGTCAAACGAAGAGATAGCCCATACGCTTGAGACAACTGAAAGCGCGATAAAATCTACTTATCATCGCGCACTACAAAGCTTGAGAAAAAAATATTTAAAATCATCCGCAAATCCTAAAGATTAGAATAGAAAAAAACCAAGATCCATATTAAAAATTATTTATGTTCATATATAATAAATATTATTCATAACTGAATTTTTAAATTTAGAATGCGACAATATCTTAATGCTTTGAAATATGTGCTGAAAAATGGAAATGATAGAATTGATCGTACTAAAGTAGGAACAAGGGCTACGTTTGGACTGCAGATGAGATTTAAAATGTCTGATGGTTTTCCAGCAGTAACTACAAAGAAGTTAGCATTTAATGTGATGAAGGGTGAGCTTCTCTGGTTTATCTCAGGAAGTTCTGATAATAAAGAATTAAACAAATTGGGTTGTCATATATGGGATGCAAATGGAGAGGCAGATTATTGGAAACCAAAAGCTAAATTTGAAGGAGATTTGGGTAGAGTATATGGCGTACAGTGGAGAGACTGGAGAAGTTCGGAAGGAAAACATATGGACCAACTTACTGATGTGATAGAAAGAATTAAAACAAATCCTACTGATAGAAGGCTTATTGTTACGGCTTGGAATCCAGGCGAATTAGACGAAATGGTTCTTCCTCCCTGCCATATGTTTTACCAGTTTTTTGTTGCTGATAATAAGCTCTCAGTCCAGATGTATCAAAGAAGCGCGGATATGTTCTTAGGTGTTCCTTTTAATATTGCATCTTATTCCTTATTACTTCACATGGTGGCTCAGGTAACGAATCTGGTTCCCTATGAATTTATCCACATTCTAGGTGACGCTCATATTTATAAAAATCATTTTGATGCAGTTAAGGAGCAATTAGCTAGAAAACCTGGTAAATTGCCGAAATTGTGGTTAAATCCCAAAATTACTTCAATCTATGATTTTACAATGGACGATATTAAACTGCAGGATTATGTTGCTCAAAGCGTAATAAAAGCCCCGATGGCAGTGTAGGATCTTTTCAGAACACTACTTTATGTTTCTTTAAATCATGACGATAAGCATGAAAACTTCCGCAGAATTGGGTCACTACTTCTTAATGCATAAAGATATGCAAGTGACATATAAAAAGTGTCTATATGATAAGATATTTTATCGTTCGACGATCCTGAAGTCATACTGTATCCCATTATATTCTTTTTTTTCTAGAACTGTTGTCCTTGTAAAAGTTGAATAATCAGGGAAAAATGCATCAGCTTCCTTAGGTTCAGAATAGATATAGGTGAGGTATAGACGGTCGGCATAGGGGAGGCTTTCTTTATAAATCTGAGCGCCTCCAATGACAAAGACAATTTCATCCTTTTTTTTTGCAATAGCAATTGCCTCTTCAATAGATAAACAAACAATACAATTTTTATATTTGAAATCCTTATTTCTCGTAATGACAATATTTGTCCGTTTAGGTAATGGTCTACCAATAGATTCAAATGTTTTTCTTCCCATAATAATGGGGTGATTCAAAGTAATTTTTTTAAAATATTCCAAATCATCTGGAATGTTCCAAAGAAGTTTATTTTTATTCCCGATCGCCCGATTTTTACTAATAGCTGCAATAAGTGCAATCATAAATTCTATTATAATAGCAAATTAGCGCATTGGTTTCAAAAATAGAGATAATATAACAGGCTATATGGTACAATATACTCGCTATATGGCCGTAGAGTTACCAACACACTCACAGGATTTCATAAAAATAGATGTGGATCCTTCTTCAAGGCGAAGATACATAGAAGATCTATTACGAAGAGATGGATTAACAGGAATTTCGGAAGATCCGAGAGCGGCCTATTGTGCGATTTCTTTAACTTCAACACCAGATGAGTTAAAACCCATACTCAAAGAACGTCAATTTATATTAACGCAAATATTAGAAGAGGCCGGTATTTCGGCTTATGATCCGTCGTCTGCTCCATTTTCACCTGATAGGGGACTAGAAATTGGTCCTGATGAAATTTATCGTGTTGATAAGGGAAAGTTGGTTGGCGCCCGATTCTTCGTTACGCACGATATCCTGCCCTCAACTGGTGTAGGAGTAGAAATAGAAGCAGCGAGAATGTACAACAGAATTTCTGTCGTTCTTCATGATGCGGGCATAAGGACATCGCGTATGCAAGCTAATAGGACCATTCATTTATGGTACAATGGTTTTGCTGCTCAAGCAGAGGAATTTGTCAGAGTATTTCAATTTTTGCAAGGCTTTGAGCCCGGCATAGGTTTTGATAATGGTGTACCTGTTTTATTAGGGTTTGATACTCAAGGAAGAACTGTAAATTTAGAACAAGCGGTTTATTCTCGATTCCCCCAACTACAGTATCATTATAACGGGCAGATTCCTATAGTGCAGACTAGGGTAATAAACCCTCAAATCATTTGTGAAAAGGTTAACTGATCCGTTTACCGAGGAGATTTTGTGTTCCATGTCATTTTCATCAATAATGCATTGGTCACGACGCTGACTGAGGAAAAAGCCATGGCAGCGGCAGCAAGCGCCGGATTCAGGAGCCAGCGGGTAACAGGATACAGGACTCCGGCTGCAACCGGAATCCCGACAACATTATAGAAAAATGCCCAGAATAAATTCTGCTTGATTTTCTTCAATGTATAGGAACTTAACTCGATTGCCTTAATCACATCCCACAAATTATTTTTCAGCAAAATTATTTCTCCGGTTTCAATTGCGACATCCGTCCCTGACCCAAGAGCAATTCCCAGATCGGCAACCGCAAGAGCAGGAGCATCATTGATCCCATCCCCTACCATCGCAACGACTCCCCCATTCTTTTGAAGTTTTTTGATTTCATCGGATTTTTCTTGAGGTAGTACTTCACTTAGAATCGTATCTATTCCTAGACTTTTCCCAATAGTCTCTCCTACCCTCGTTGTGTCTCCGGTAATCATCGCAACCCGGATATTCATTTGTTTTAACTTGGCGATAACGTCTTTGGCTTCCTCTTTTACCACATCCGCAATTCCAACAATTCCAATAATTTCGTTATTTCTTGCTATAAATACTACGGTCTTTCCCGCATCCTGAAGAGAATTTTTATTTTCCTGTACCCGACCTGCTACATCAATTCCGTGCTGTATCATAAACCGTTCTGTTCCAAGTACTATTCTTGCACCGTCAAGCAGTGCCATAACGCCTTTCCCGGATACCTCCTGAAAATGAAAAACCCGATCTGCCTTTGTATTTTTTTCTAAAGCCTTTTTAACGATTGCGCTGGCTAACGGGTGGTTTGAATTCTTTTCAAGACTATACGCGATTCTCATAAGGTTTGACTCATAGTCAAGCGATATTTCGTCCGTCACTACGGGTTCTCCCTTTGTCAGGGTTCCTGTTTTATCAAAGACCATAGTATTAATCTTGTCTGCGATTTCCAGAGCCTTTCCACTTTTGATGAGGATCCCATTTTCTGCGGCAAGCCCAGTCCCCACCATGACAGCAGTTGGTGTCGCGAGTCCCAAGGCGCAGGGACACGCAATAATAAGAACGGATAGAAACGCATTCAACGCGAACGAAAATGAATATCCGGCTACAGACCATGATAGAAATGAAATAAAAGCAAGGACAAGAACTGCCGGGACAAAATAAAACGAAACCCTGTCGGCAAGGAGCTGAATCGGTGCTTTTGAACCCATTGCCTCCTCGACGATTTTTATGATTTGCGAAAGCATCGTTTCGTCCCCGACCTTTGTAGCTTTACAGATAAGCACGCTGTTGGTATTTATGGTTCCTCCGATTACCGTATCGTCCTTTTTTTTCTCAACCGGAATGCTTTCTCCGGTTACAAATTTTTCATCCACTGCAGATTCTCCATCCATGACAATCGCATCAACGGGGATTGTCGCACCGGGCTTCACTATGAATATATCGTTGACTTTCACTTCCGATATCGGGATCTTCTCTTCTTTTCCATTTTGGTAAAGAATTGCCTCCTTGGGCTGAAGACCGATGAGTTTTTTAATTGCTGCACTGGTTTTTCCCTTCGTAAGTGCCTCTAAATATTTTCCGAGACTGATAAAAATTAGAATGAGGACAGAACTTTCAAAGTAAAGCGAAAGACCCATGGTTTGCCCTGAAGGAAACAATATTGTGGTAATGCCAACATAGATGCTGTACAAATAGGCTGAAAGCGTTCCTAAGACTATCAAGGAATCCATATTCGGAGCTTTCCGAATAAAACCGCTTATTCCGCTTTCATAGATGGATTTATTCAGGTAAATGACCATCGTCGCAATAAAGAATTGGATCGTAATAATGACGCCTTGTGAGAACGCAGGTTGGGGAAGGTTGATCATCGGGCCCATGGAGAGATAGATTAAAGGGATCCCAAACAACAGCGATAAAAAGAACGTCTTCCAATTCTGAGAAACTCCACCCCCGGGGTGTACATGTGTGTGGTCAACTTCTTCAGTTCCGTATCCTAAATCGGCAACAATTTTTTTTATTTTGTCGATTTCAATCACCTGCTCATCATGTTCAAAAAGAACTTTGCCGGATGCGTAATTAACAGAAGCATTTTTAATTCCGCTCGTAGTATTCAGTTTCCGCTCGATTAAACTAGCGCAGGATTGACAGTGCATCCCCTGAATTCTCAATAAATGTTTCATGACGATCCAATTAATTGACTACCTCAATCGTTCCGGTTACCATTCCCATCCAACAACTAAACCGGTATTTCCCCGGTTGCCTGGGAGTGAATTCCTTTGCGGTTGTTTTCCCGGGTGTGAGATCAATCTGTCCTTCAAATAGACTCCGGGATATGATCGCATTCGTACATCCGCTGGTTCCGGTATCCGTTACTTCCCACCGGACAGGAACGCCCGTTTTTATTTTGAAATAATTCGGATCGTATCCGCGGGAAGACGCATTCATCTTGAGAAGCTGCTTTCCGTCTACAATCGGAACAAGACCCGAGCTATTATTTGTGTCCTGGCGCACAACATTTGTGGAAGGACCAAGGATTGAAGGAGATGAAAATCCCAAGACATTTAACTGGGAAGAAATATTGGTGACGGCGAAAAAAAACACAAGGATTCCGGCAATTTTTGAAAACGCTATGGAAAATTTAGGATTCTGGAATAACGTATTGCTGGAAGCGCTGATAAACGCAAGCGCCGGAAGCGTTCCGAGAGCAAACGAAAACATGATAAGAGAACCTTTTAGGGCACCTCCAGAAATAAGAGCAATACTTTGGGTGCTCAGGGTGAATCCGCACGGAAGAAAAAAAGTGAATGCTCCGATAAAAAATGGGATCAGGCTATTTTGCGAGGACCTTACACCCAAAGCTTTTTTCATTACGGATGTAGGAAGCGATATCTGAAATTTTTGAAACGCTGATATACCAATCATCTGAAAACCTAGGCCAATCATAAATATAGAAACTGCAATAATGAGGAAAGCGGTAAAAAAAGGAGTTAAGCGGATAGCTCCTCCGATAAGCCCAAGAACTCCTCCGAGTATCGCAAAAGAAATCAGTCTTCCGGCATGGAATGAAATATGGGATGTTGCGCCCCCGCGGGACCATTGTCTGGAAAGTGAAAGGATGATTCCTCCAACCAGTGCAGCACAGCTCGATATGCTCGCCAGCGCTCCGAAAATGAAATAGGCGAACAGGGGAGAAGTGGCACTAACCGTGGAAGAAACCGATGTTGCATTACCTATAAAAATGAATAGATTTATCAAGACTGCTGCAGTTATTACGATAAACAATAATTGGAATATGTCGAGCTTTTCTTTTTTCAACGAACTGTGGGAAAACGTATACCCTTCTGCTTCAAAAAGAGCATTAAGGCTATGTTCATTAACACGGGGGTCAGTTTTTTCCAGCGTCACAGTATTGTCCCCCATTGATACGGATGCATGTATTCTGTAGGTATCCCTGATTTTTTGTTCAATAATAATCTTGCAGGATTTACAATGTAGTCCACTGATAAAAAAAGTTGTGTTAGGATTTTTATTTTTCATATTGTTATAAATTATTATTTCCTCTGCTCCCCTACCCATTCGCCGTACCGATCCTCTATCTCACATTTTGATTTCTCGATCCGTTTGTGGAATTCTTCCAAGGCTTTAGGGATCGGTTTCCCGTGTTTTGAAAAGTAGTCGTGAATCGCTTCATTCAGCGCATCAACCGCCAACAAGGAACAGTGGACTTTAATCGGCGGGAGAGACTTTAACGTTTTTATCACGTCGTCCTTTTGCAATAGAAGTGCTTCAGTAAGAGTTTTGTTTTTCGCCAGATCCGTTATTACACTGCTGGTCGCAATTGCCGCAGCACACCCGTACGTCTCAAATCCGATATCTTTAATTATTTCCCTCCCCTGTTTGTTTTTGCCGATTTTTATGTATAAATGCATAACATCACCACAAACAACATTCCCAACCTCACCAGTTCCATCAGGACGTTTAAGTTTTCCATAGTTGTGCGGATGTTTGAAATGACTAATAACTTTTTTCGTATAGCTATGTACGTTCGTCATATTTAAAAGGTGAAATGGATCTGAACTTATTAACGATATTGGGTAATACGTCTAGTAAATAATTTACTTCGGATTTCGTAGTCCACCTTCCCAAACTGATCCGCAAAGACCCGTGAGCCGCTTGAGGTTTTAACCCGATTGCAAGAAGCACATGGCTTGGCGCAAGGGTTCTTGAGGAACAGGCTGACCCCGTTGAGACCTCAATTCCCGCCAAATCCAACTCTATCAATAGGGATTCTCCCTCTGCAAATGGAAAAGAAACATTCACATTGTTGGAAAGTCTTTGGGTTGGGTGGCCGTTAAGATGAGAACCTTTTACTTTCTGCAAGATACCGGCGATCAGCCGGTCTCTTAACGCGGTCATCCGTTCATTTTCTTTTGCCATCGTCTTCGAACAAATTTCCGCAGCCTTTGCAAAACCGACAATCGCAGGGACATTCACCGTTGAAGACCGAAGTCCACTTTCATGTCCTCCTCCATGCAGGATAGGTTCTATAGTTACTCCAGTTTTTACATATAACAGTGCGGCGCCCTTAG
>PEZG01000003.1 GCA_002774185.1 Candidatus Roizmanbacteria bacterium CG09_land_8_20_14_0_10_41_9
CACGACTGACCTCTCCTGTAAAGAAATCAACCATTTGATTGATTTAGCCCTAAAAATGAAACGGGGGGGGTATAAAAAGACGCTTTCGGGAAAATCGTTAGTGATGTTGTTTTTCAATCCGTCGCTACGGACGAGAATTTCGTTCACGATGGCAATGGATAAATTGGGAGGGATTGCGATGGATTTCCCAGTTTCGGGTGGGAAAAGCTATACGTTTGAATTCCAAAAAGGGGCCGTAATGGATAAAGGCACAATCGAACACGTAAAGGATGCGGCAAACGTACTATCTCGATACTGTAATGCTATCGCAATCAGAGCAAGCGAACTAATCACCTCTTCCGCAGAAAGCGTTACCGTACCGAGCTGGAAGGAATTAAAAAAGGATCCCGTCATGAGATCATTCATGGAATACAGTGACGTACCTGTGATTAATATGGAATCAAACGTCTACCATCCGTGTCAAGGACTGGGTGATGCGATGACGATAAAGGAAAAACTGGGGAATCCAAAAGGAAAAAAATACAGTCTGATTTGGTCTTACCATCCAAAAGCATTACCTATGGCGACACCGAATTCTCAAATTCTTGGAGCGTGCGATTTGGGGATGGATGTTGTCGTCGCCCATCCCCATGGGTGGGAATTGGATGGAGAGATTTTAAAGATTATGAAACAACGAGCGAGAGAATCCGGCGGTAGTTTTACCGTAACCCATTCACGGGAGGAAGCATACGAGGATGCGAATGTTATTTGTACCAAAAGCTGGGGCGCTCTTAAATCTTATGGGAATTGGGAGAAAGAGAAGAAACTCCGGGAACAATTAAAACATTGGATTGTTGACAAGCAAAAAATGAAAAAGACACGTCAGGCTATTTTCATGCATTGTTTACCCGTGCGAAGAAATGTAGAGGTTACTGACGATGTCATAGACGGAAAGAATTCTGCAGTTGTCGATGAAGCAGAAAATCGTCTTTGGGCACAAATGGCGATCTTACAAAGTCTAATAGCCTAACAATCCTATGAAACATTCTCTGGCGACCGCCAACTTTATCGTTTCTAAAGCTCAAATCTCCTTGGATAAAGAAATGGTCACATTTGACATCTGGGGAACGACAGCTCATGTACTGATGTTACATCATCAGAAAATAATTAATGCGGATAAAACAAAAAGAATTCTAAACGCGTTAATCGCGATAACGGACGACGTTAAAAAAGGAGCGTTTGAGATTGATCCTGACAAGGGCGCTCAATTGACGCTTGAGTCAAAGATCATCGAAAAGGCGGGTAAGGAAGCCGGATATAGTGTTCATACGGGAAGAAGCAGAAATGATCAAATTATCCTGACAGAGATGCTCTACCTGCGCGAAGAAATCCTAAGTCTCTTGGAGAAAATAACACCGGTTGCTCAGACTTTACATATGTTGGCAGAAAAACATATGCATACTATCCTGCCCGGTTATACGCATATGCAGCCTGCAAAAGTAACTACGTTTGGTCAGTGGTGTCTTGCCTATCTGTATGGCTTCTTAAGAGCAATAGAAACGCTTAAATACTATTATGGCCTGTATGATATGAACCCTCTGGGTGCCTGCGAATCCTATGGTACCTCCTGGCCGATAAATAGAGAATACACGAGTAAACTCCTTGGTTTTTCCAACATATGGGAGATTCCACAAGATGTGGTATCATCCCGTGGATTTATACAACTAGGATACTCAACTGGTTTAACTGAAATCTGTTTGGTTGCAAGTAAGCTCGCTACGGATCTCCTCCTTTTTAACACATTTGAATACAATATGGTTGAATTGGGAGATGAAGTGGCGCAACGCATGCATCCAATTACCGGCTCCTCTGTTATGGCTCAAAAGAAAAACCCGGATGCCCTGGAATTAATCCGTGCTACAGCACCACAGGTGTCTGGTTTTACTTCCATACTGGCAAATATTCTCGATTCCCTTCCGATGGGTTATAACCGAGATTCCCGTGAAGTGAAGGAATACATTGGTCTAGGACTATCAAAAACAGAGTCAATGCTTAACGCACTCCATATAGTACTCACAACGATCAAATTGAATGAGAAGAGGATGAAAACGTTAGTCGAGATGAATTATTGCCTGACTACGGATCTAGCCGATTATATTTCTCAAAAATCCGGAATCGGATACAGGATTATCTACAAAATTGTCGGCGAGGTAGTCGATGAGGCAATTAGTTGCGGAAAGCTATTAAAAGACATCACCCCAAAAGAAATCCTTGAGAAGGCAAAGAAACACCAAGTAAACTTATATTTAACGGACGAAGAAGTTAAACGGGTAATGGAACCCATCCGAGTGATTGAAGAACGGATGCACACAGGTGGAAGCAGTACCCGATCTATGAAAAAGTCTCTTAAAAATGCCAAAAAAGACATTGAAAATGTTATTAGTTGGGTTGAGGAACAATCACGGACTATTAAAGCAGCTCGGAAAAAGACACGTACGTTAGTTAATGCTTTAATAGGTATATGAAAAAGGCCATACTGATCTTGAATGACAATGTCGTGTTTCGAGGAAAAGGAATCGGCGCTATCGGTTCGTACTGGGGAGAGCTGGTGTTCAATACCGGTATGACGGGTTATATGGAAGCGCTCACTGACCCATCTTATGCAGGGCAGATACTGACATTTACCTATCCGTTAATTGGTAACTACGGCACAACATCCAAATGGAGTGAGTCAAAAAAAATCCATCCCGTAAGCATTGTCGTTTCAGAGTTGTGTGAAAAACCTGTTCACAGAGAAAACACGGTTCCATTGGATACACTTTTAAAAACGCACCATGTCGGCGGGATCAGTGGGATTGACACACGGGCTTTGGTAAAAATCATTCGTCAAAAAGGAACCATGCCGGCAGTCCTTGCCGTGTATGAGAACGATTATCCTGATCTTATAAAACAAGTCACGCGAAAAAATATCCAGATAATAAATCCTGACGGGAAAAAAACCGTAGCTCTGATTGATTACGGGCTCAAAAACAGCGTCGTAGAAGAATTAATAAAACGCGAGCTGAAAGTTATCATTTTCCCCGCAACAGTCTGTGCCGAAGAGATAATAAACTATCAGCCAAACGGCATCATCCTATCGAACGGTCCGGGAGACCCAAGGGCATCACCCTACATCCATAAAGCAGTAAAAAAAATGCTTGAAGCCAGCATTCCGATGTTGGGCATCTGTCTGGGCCATCAATTCCTGGCTTTAGCCACCGGGGGAAAAATCTATAAATTAAAGTTTGGGCACCGAGGCGTAAATCATCCCGTCATCGATTTAAAAACAAAAAAAGCCTATCTTACTTCCCAAAACCATACATATGCGGTGAGCGAGGAAAATCTATCGAAGGAATGGAGAATTCTATTTAAAAATCTTAACGATCAGACCGTTGAAGGCCTCGCGCACAAAAAAAAAACTATCCTATCCGTCCAATTCCATCCCGAAGCTAATCCGGGCCCCCGGGATACGAGCTTCCTATTTGATCGGTTCGTTTCACTGCTATGAACAATCCTAAGAAAGTTTTAATCATTGGTTCCGGACCCATTGTTATTGGACAGGCGGCTGAATTTGACTACTCAGGAACTCAAGCACTCCTTGCCTGTCGTGAGGAAGGGATTAAAACGATTGTGGTGAATTCAAATCCCGCTACGATCCAGACAGACCGTGAAATAGCCGACGTTATATACATTGAACCGCTTACTGTCCCTTTTTTGGAAAAGATCATCGCGAAAGAAAAACCGGATGGACTCATTGTTACGGTTGGCGGACAAACAGGGCTCAACTTAGCTACCGAACTGGATCGACACGGCATTTTAAAAAAATTCCATGTACGGGTTTTGGGAACTGACATCGAAGCAATTCGTTTAAGCGAAGATCGAGGTAAGTTTAGAAATCTCATGGAGAGTATTGGCCAACCCGTGCTTCCGAGTCAAGCAGTTACGAGTATCTCTGAAGGGTTGGATGCAGTTAAAACGTTGGGATTCCCCGTGCTCCTTCGGAGTGCATACAACCTTGGTGGTACCGGAAGTGGAATCGCTTATAACCATAAAGAACTCGTTGAAAAAATGGAACAGGGTTTAAGGACGAGCCTTTCTCACCAAGTGCTTATTGAGAAATCCGTGATCGGTTGGGGTGAATTTGAGTATGAGGTGATTAGAGATGATGCAGGAAATAAAATTATTGTCTGTAATATGGAGAATATGGATCCTATGGGTGTTCACACAGGGGAATCCATCGTGGTTGCACCGAGCCAAACGCTATCTGATGATGATCACCAAACGTTAAGGACTGCGGCTTTTGAAATCGTCAATGCATTACAAATCAAAGGCAGCTGTAACGTTCAGTTCGCTTTCAATGATAAAACTGGCGAGTACTATGTCATCGAAGTCAACCCACGCCTGTCAAGAAGTTCTGCTCTCGCTTCAAAAGCAACCGGGTATCCGATCGCTAAGGTAGCGACAAAAATTGCCCTAGGAAAGAAATTGCCTGAAATTGTTAACGATATCACAGGAAAAACTGCTTTTTTTGAACCTTCGTTAGATTATCTTGTAGTGAAAATCCCGCGATGGCCCTATGATAAATTCCCCACACTGGATAAAACCATCGGCGTTACTATGAAAAGTACCGGAGAAATCATGGCTATTGGACAAACATTTGAGGAAACCATGCTCAAAGCAATCCAAAGTCTTGAATTCAAGGAAAATTTTTTTGAGATCCTACAAACGCTTAGCAAGAGAGAAATAATTGATCTATTGAAGGTTCCCAATATGCAACGGTTGCCAGCAGTTTTCTCCGCCTTTCATAAAAATATGACGGACGAAAAAATTTCGAATTTGACTCAGATCAACCCGTGGTTTATCGCAAAACTTAGAAATCTTTCCGAACATCGCGCGTCAATACGGTCGGACATCCGTGTCTTCAAGATGGTTGATACGTGTGCGGGTGAGTTTGAAGCGTTAACTCCCTATTTTTACTCTACCCACGGGATAGAAAATGAAGCTCAACCGCTGCGCGGGCCAAAGGTGATCATCTTAGGCTCCGGACCGATCAGAATCGGTCAAGGAATCGAGTTTGATTACCTCACGGTCCATGCAGTCAAAGCTCTTAAAGAGAAAGGGATCAAAGCGATCATCATCAATAATAATCCTGAAACTGTTTCAACGGATTACTCTATTTCCGATCGGCTCTATTTCGAACCCTTAACTCCTGAGTTCGTATCAAAGGTTATTGACAACGAGAAAGACGGTTTATTGGGGATTATTCCTCAATTTGGTGGTCAAACGGCCATTAATCTTGTTGAATCGTTGGGTGCGAACGTAAAAATTTTAGGTACGGACATAGAAGCGATTAAAGATGCCGAAGACAGGAAAAAAACTGCACACATCATTAGAGGATTGGGGCTGAATATGCCCAAGTGGCAGACTGCATCTACCAAAGAGGGGGTAATGCAGAAGGCGAACTCATTGAGATATCCTGTTTTAATAAGACCATCGTTTGTTCTGGGAGGGGAAGGGATGATTATTGCGAAAAATCAGGATGAATTGAAGCTACATGTGTCACGTCTCAGTAAGGACGTCTTCAAGAAACCTATTCTAATTGACAAGTTCCTTGAAGGCGCATTAGAGATAGACGTTGACTTTATCAGCGATGGTAAAAAAACGCTGAGCTTTATCCTTGAACAGTTGGAACCGGCAGGAATCCATTCCGGCGATAGCAGCTGCATGTTTCCACCAAAAACCCTAACGATGAGACAACAAGAGAGAATAAGAGAAATAACACATACAATAAGTCGCGCGTTCAATATCGTTGGAATTGCCAATATTCAGTATGCGGTTAAGAATGATAAGATTTACGTTCTGGAGATCAACCCCCGCGCCTCACGAACCGTCCCTTTTTTGAATAAATGTCTTGGAATCTCCTTGGCAAAATTAGCAACGGATGCCATGCTTGGGACGCCAATTCCAAACCTATCTCTTAACCGGAATGGCTTTGTTGCTATAAAGTCACCGGTCTTTTCATTTGAGAAATTAGACGGGGTATCAAGAACTCTCGGCCCCCTAATGAAGAGTACCGGAGAAAAGATGAGTATCGGAAAGACATTGGAGGAAGCTATCCTAAAAATCGATACGACAGAACAATCTAGTAAAGAACTACAGGTTTATAGATTAGGATCAATGGGAG
>PEZG01000004.1 GCA_002774185.1 Candidatus Roizmanbacteria bacterium CG09_land_8_20_14_0_10_41_9
TCAACTGTGATGGTGATAACTCTTCTTGAAGGGCTATTTTCCCCAACCTCTCGTTTATTACATGTCGCGTCATACTTACATACGTGGGTAGATCAATGGGCACAGATTCATCAAACGCTGACTTTATTTTTCTTTTGATCGCACGGCCATATCTCGTCCTCGTAAATTCGCCATACTTAGCCATTCTTTCCTCCATCCCAACCAATCCACATGCAACTTCGTCGACTCCTTTTTCGTTTGCGGCACTTAAAATTTCTATCCATAAACCGAAATAGCAATCTGAAGTCAATTGTATTCCCTGCAGGACCTCTGGATCGACCATGCTTACCGTCTCTACACTCTCTACCATATAGGCAAGCTTGTACCAATATCTGCCTAAAAAGTCAAATTTATTAAAGAGATTAATGTGTTGCTTGTAACTATGAGCTTGCTCTACCGTATTAGACAAACCTTGAAAAAAGGCGCCCAGCTCATCTCTTCCTGCAAGAATTCCTTCTCTTATTTCTACCATGGCTCTATTTTACACTATCCGTTTGGTATAATTTTGATGTAAACTATTGCCAACGTAGATCAGAGGCAGAGCAACTGTTTCGTCCCAGCACTTTCTCGCCAAATTTAGTAAAATTTGGCCTAGAAGTGCGGGATCGCGTACATTTACGCCGTCTTAGCTCAGTTGGTAGAGCAACGCTTTCGTAAAGCGTAGGTCGTCGGTTCGATCCCGACAGACGGCTCACAACGGCTAAATTGTACTGGGATAAACCGTAGATGTCAGTTCAATTCTGACAAGAGGCTCACTATACTTTAAAATATTGGAATCATATGAAAAGCCGATTACAACAACACCAGAATAAACGATTTACCCTGACGATCATTCTGGCAACCCTTATCCTTATTTCTCTATTGATTTTCATTTTTTTCGTTGGGATACAGTTGGTGCTAAACGCTTCCGCATTCATCGCCAATCTTACTGCAAAACCACAAACTTCCCAAGTCCAAAATAAGAGCAACAGTTTTTACGGGAAAATCGACATTGATTCTATTCCAACAGCGACAAACAGTGCAAAGATCATTGTCGGCGGTTCTGTGCTGAACTATGACGTGTTGAAATTCTATATCAACGACCAGCTTGTTGACGAAAAAAGCATGAGCGCCTCGGATACCTTTTCTGAAGAAATTGGAGATTTGGAAAAGGGAGAAAACGAAGTCTATATTATTGCAGTCTCCAAAAGCACAAAAAAAGAGCAGGACTCAACGCGATATACAGTGATTTATAAGGATGAAAAACCCAAGCTTGAAATAAAGGAACCCCCGGATGAATCAAAAACCGCAAAGCAGGAAATCAGGATTTCAGGTGTTACTGACAAAGAAACGTATGTCCGGGTAAATGATTCCCCGGTTGTTGTTGATGCACAGGGCAACTTCGAAGCCTCAATCCGTTTAAAAGACGGCGAGAATAAAATAACGATCGTGACGCAAGACATCGCAGGAAACACTGAATCCAAAACCCTCACGGTCACGTATCAGAAAGAAGACTAACCCAAAGGATCGGCACTGCAAGAAAAAAAAGGATAAATGGGTGCAATAAGACGTTATCTCCGATTGACTGCAATAGTAAAAAAATTATTATATATTTCAAGTCTCCCATCCGTTGCATGGATGTGACGACCATCCCTATGAATGCCAGAAGACCTATTATTCCCGCAGAAACAAGAGCTACCATATATGTGGAATGGAATGATGCGCCTGAATGAGAACTCTCTAAATTGTCTTGGGAAATGAATTCAGAATCCGCCTTCGCGTACCGGATCCGGTTATACCCGTATCCCAACAGTGGTTTTTTTACCCACAGTTTAACCGCGTTCGAATAGTCTTCCGTTCGCGTCACAATGCTGTATATGCGCGTCAGGTTTACTCCTTCTCCTGACGGTTTGGGAATGATGAAAATTCCCAATATAAAAACTGCAACAAACACTATGAGCAATGTCGCGCGTTTCTGACGAAAAAAATAGAAAGAAAGTGTTAGGAGAAACGTGAGGTAGATGGTTCTGGAAAAACTTAAGAGGACACAGATAAACAACAACCCCAATGCTGCGTATTTTATTCTCCGGTCTTTATAAATGGCATCTCCTCGGAAAAGGGAAAGAAAAAATAAGATACAATAAATCGTCCCTGCAATATAGGTATCAAAAAAAGTGCCGAATATCCTATAGAGGTGTGGATCCCAACCGTCGTAATACAGGTTCCTCAAATCTGGGTAGAGAAAATATTGGATGAATGAAAAGGAGAGTACCAAATCAACCATCAATGTGAATCCCATCCGTACCGTTTTCCTAAACGGAAGACTTTTTTTCAAATGATAAAAAATATACACCCCGGAGGTGTAATAGAACAAGAGACGAACCCAATAAAGAAATCCTACGAAATTCTCCCAAAAAGTATAGCGATGGATTTCGTAAATGAAAGATAACAATAATACGAGCAGGAAAATAAGAATGTATTTGGATTTCCGGAAGTATACTCTCGCCGGGTCCATACGGTACCGGAAAAAAAGGAGTACTAATTCGATACAAAGAACAAGTTCATACACATACACATTCACTTGTTGTCCAAGAAACGATATCCTGCCTAATTGGCCGAATGCGCATAAAAAAAATACAGCGTATGTTAACGCATTAATGACGGGAACCATATTGAAATAGTTTCGCTCTGGTAAGGAATGAGTGAAAACTCATCATGAATGCATATGTGAAGCCTGCGGGCCCGTCAAGAAATCCGAGATAGATAATATAGGTGAGAATAAATTTGCCCAATGGAAAAAATAGTAGAGAGAATACCGTTGCCGTTTTCTGTTTTCGGGCGAGTTCCCGCGCACGAAGGGAGCTATAGAAGTTAATATCCTGGAGAAATTCACTGATGGTTTGGTGCGGAAAATGATCCAAAAACCCCGTCAGACTCCCTGTTGTACCATGGGGAACAAATGCTTCATGTACTGATCCATGCCATACTCCAGCTCTTTTTTTCATTAGTCGAATCAGTCCAACCGAACGAGCCTTTTTCGTCTCACCGTATTGCAGTTCTTTACCCCAAAAGAAGTCTCTTCTTTTCAATGCATAGGATCCGATGTCCCTGGTATTGTTCGTCACGTTTTGCAGAATGTTTTCTCTTAACTCGGTCGTTACTTCCTCGTCAGCATCAACAAATAAAATCCAATCATGCTTTGCTTGCTCCATAGCAAAATTTCTTTGGCCTGCAAAGTCGCTGTTCAGAGATCTCGGTAAGACTCTACACCCAAGCTTTTCCGCTATTTCTCTCGTTGCGTCATTGGAGTTATCGTCGACGACGATAATTTCATTACAAAACGATAGACTTTGAATCGTCTTGCCGATGTGTTTTTCCTCATTTTTAGCTAAAATTACTGCCGTTATCATATCTTTTAATCTGATTATACAAGATATAGCTGTTGCAGTTTCTCAACATAGCTCTTCCAGGAAAATTCCTTATTCAGCTTTCCATATTCTATGTTCTTCCTTTCTCCCTCAGCTACCCGTCTCATGTTCTCTACGAATGTGTTTTTATCATAGGCTACATACACGTACGGCGAGAGTTCCGGAATGATGGCAGACGATAAACCGATTGGTTGACAACCTTGGCTTAAAGCTTCCAGAACCGGCAGATTAAAGCTTTCATAAAAGGATGCGGTCACATATGCCAAGCATGTTCTGTACAGTTGCTTCAGTTGCCTCCGGGAAGCATTGGGAACACATAGAATCCTTTTTGAATTGTTGCTAATCCGAGAAAATGGACCTACCAAAAGCAGAGAGTATCCGGAGTACGCTTTGTTTTTGGAAAACTCAAGGAAAACATCTAGAATGAATTGTACATGTTTTACGGGATGATCCATTCCGACGAACAGAAAAATTTTCTTCTTTTCTCCTTGCTTTGTCGGTTTTTCCATATCTAGAGGAATTCCAAATGGGATGACGTGAATATTATTCCTATCTGGAAATATATTTAGCATTTCTTCCTTGACCTTCTGGGAAGAAACGACGATATGCTGGCTTTTCGAAACCATCCGATGAAGCTGAGCTCGCAATCTCGTATAATCCTGTTTATATAAATGGGGAAAATGGTAAAAAGACAACCCGTGGGAAAACGAAATGACCTTTGACCGGATGAATGCCGGCATGGCTTGATTCACCGCCAGGAAAACATCCTTGGGCCGCAACCACTCTTCAAGCGTTACTCTGAAATCCATCCAGAATTTTTTTGGTAGGAGTGTATGAGATTTCACGCGTAACTTTTTTATAACATCAGGGAGTCTGCAAAAGGCATATAAATGGTAAACGGTATTTTTATCGTATCTGGCCAATGCTAGGATGAGATTGGAAGTAAATACCGCATTTCCGAATGTCTGGTTTTTTTTTACGCAGAGTGCTCCTGCATCCACGGATATATTCATACGGTTTTTTGCCTCATTAATTTAGATGCGATCCCATACAATACGCACATATTGACGATCTCCAATACCACAGTAATATAGGATGAAGCAAAAAAAGAGTATCGAGGAATGAATGTTAAATTGAGACCTATGGTAATAAGGGTTTGTACGCCATACAAGACAATAACGTAAGAAGCCTTATCGTAGATGTAGATTACGTTAGCAAATACTGCGTTTATCAACAAGAACGGCAGGGCAAAAATAACAATTCTAACTACCTCTATGGATGGGATATATCCCTTTACGAGAACATATTTTAATACAAAAGGCGAAAAAATCCACGTTGCGAATGCCACTCCAAACCCCAGAATTGCCAACAGCTCCAAGTCTCTCCTTATTTTTCTTAAAAACTGAGGGATGTTGGTTCTCTTTAATTGTGACAAAACAGGGGTTGCGGATACATTGTAACTCAAGATGAGGAAAAGAAGCCCGTCAAAAAATTTGTAACCTGCAGAATAAATTCCGACATCAGTATTTCCTTTTAAAAATCTTAGGAGAAACACATCTATTTTGAAATACAATCCAGCAAAAAAAGCGATCAAAACAAATGCGTATGATTTTTTTATAATGGCTGACCATTCTTTCAAACGAATTTTCAGGGACAAATATCCGGACTCTTTGTTCAAAATGAAAAGCATCATCAGAAAATACGATAAATATACAAAGAAAATGATAATAAAGATCGAGCGCAAAGAAGGATGAAATAGTAGAGAAATAATAAGACCCATCGTAAGAACGCCATTCATGATCAGGCTGATATAGGAGGATTTATATGCTTCCTGCTTTACCGCCGTCCAGATGAAGTAACTTCCGGATGACATATTCGAGAAAATTACCACAGAGGTAAGAAGCAGATAAATAAAAGTTTCAGTCTGGTTTACAAATAAAACCGTTCCCATACCCAGCGTAAGAACATATCCTGCCAGATACAAATAGAATCGCAAAGAAAATACGGATTGAAGAGTAGTATTTTGCCGAGGGGCTACATGCACAATACTGTACGAGGTCGTACCGAAGTCCATAAGAGGAGATAAAATGGTAATTTGCGCCCAAACCAGGGTATAGATACCATAATCTTTTGGAGACAGGAATCTGACAAGGAAAACAAACAAGATAAAGGTAAGGATTCGGATTCCAAAAGATGAAACGTTCATGCTGATAAAGTTAAAAAGAAACGTGCCCTTTTGGATTTTTTTTCTTAGGAGGAGCATATATGTTAACCACTCCATGTAAGCGTATCCTAAATCAACTGGCATTCTGAAAAAACCATCCCTGTAGCCTTTGTCTTTAATGAATCGCGCCCAAAACATATGCAAAGGATAAAGAACAATTTTCTTTAGGCTGGTGGGTTCATTTTTTCGGTATTTCCTTTCTGCTTCTCGCCTTCCATAGTTTGTAAACTTAGCAAAAATCTGGGATAAGGAGCGATAGGAATGGTGAATTATTGGGTTTTTTAAAATACCCGCTTTGCCCGAAACAAGCTCAAATCGTTCATGGACTAGGTTCGGAGAGATTTTAGTATGGTTTTTTTTGAAAAGCCTAAGCATTTTATAGCTCTCTCCCCCATGTCGCACTCCCCTACCAAAAACAAAATTTGTATAA
>PEZG01000002.1 GCA_002774185.1 Candidatus Roizmanbacteria bacterium CG09_land_8_20_14_0_10_41_9
ATTCCAAATCACAAATGACAAATCCACAAATCAAACTCAAATCTCAAAACTCAAAGTTCAAAACTATGCCGACGAAGTCGAGCATTCTCGACAAAGTCGGAACAACTCAAAGCTAAAAACTTGTTGGTTTTGCGTTTTACGTTATAGTTTTGAGTTTTGATATTTGACTTTTGAGCTTGATTTGTTATTTGAATTTTGTCATTGGTAATTCAGTCTTAAATCTCCTTTACAGTATTTACAATCGTCTCTGCATCAATCTCTTCATGTCTAAAAAGTTCGCCCGGAGTCCCTGAGCGGGGAGTTTTTTTTACCGCGAGATGGTGAATTTGTACCTCCTCCCCAGTAAGCGCGTTTTTCACCGCTTCCCCAATTCCACCCGAGGGATAGTGATCCTCAACGACGATGATATGTTTCGTCTTTTTTGCTAAAGATTTCAGAGAAGTTTCATCCAACGGTTTCACGCAGTAAAGGTCTACTACGGATACTGAAATTTTCTCTTCTTGCAATGTCCTATATGCTTTTAAGGATTCATGCACTGTAATACCAGCTGTAATGATGCAAGCTCTATCGTGCGGGCCCTGGTGAAGAATTTTTAAGCCTCCGATTTTAAACTCTTCATCGTCATCATAGAGAATAGGGGTTTTTTCCCGCGTGGTCCTCAGGTATGAGATTCCTTTATGATGTGCTAGCAACGTGGTGATTTTAAATGTTGAGACCGCATCCGATGGATAAAAAACAACGCTGTTAAGGATGCTTCGCATCATGCTGATGTCTTCCAGTGCCATTTGTGAGGGGCCATCCGATCCGATGGAAACGCCCGCATGCGAACCCACGAGTTTCATATTTGCATTTGAATACTGCGCCATGCGTATTTGATCAAAGGCTCGCGTTAGGAATGCGGCGAACGTGGATGCGAATGGGATGTATCCGAGGGTAGAGAATCCGGAAGCTGCAGAAACCATATTTTGTTCGGCAATAAACATTTCAAAAAATCGGTCAGGAAAACACGGCTTGAATTTTTCAGAGAATGTGGAGTTAGAAACTTCAGCGTCCAAGACAACGACGTTCGGATTGGTTTTACCAAGGGCGACTAACGCATCCCCATAGGCTTCTCGAGTGGCAGTAAGGTTTTGATAAGCGGGGCCTGCCTCGGAACAGCCCCGACACGTGCTCGAACAAAATGTAGGCTGCGCGCTTGTCAGGGCCCCCCGTTCCTCGCCACCCGCAGAACAATCCGGTGGCGCAATTTCTCCCCTCACATTCAAATCTACTTCTCCAATTTCCTTCAGTGCCTGTTCCAGTTTCTCTTTCGGCACTGCTTTCCCATGCCACCCATCCTTATTTTCCAAAAACGAAACCCCCTTACCTTTTACTGTTTTTGCAATAATAATCGTAGGCATTCTTAAATCTAAATTCTTCATTCTTAAATTTTCTAGAGCTCGATATATTTCCTGAATATCATGGCCGTCCTTTATAAGAATGGTATTCCACCCAAACGAAGCGATTCGTTTTTCATACGTCCGTATGTCCCAACCCAGCATGGTTTCTCCACGCTGTCCCAATCGATTCACATCTAGAATTCCAACAAGATTGTTTAGTTTATAGTACGATGCGAGCTCTATCGCTTCCCATACTTGACCCTCAGCCATTTCGGAATCACCGAGTAAAACGTACACATTTGGCAGCTGCGACAGGTCTTGTCTCGAAGAAAATGCGATAGATTCTGCCGCTCCACAGCCCCAACACGTGCTCGGACATACTTTTAACTGCGTGCTTGTTGGGGCTCCCCGTGTCGCGCCACCTATCGCATTTTTTTCAGAATTACAAAACTTTGCACTTTGCACTTTGATACTTCGGCTTTGCTCAGTATCATCCTGAGCTTGTCGAAGGATGAACTTTAAACTTAGTCCCATCGCTATCCCAACTCCGGCAGATAATCCCTGTCCCAATGATCCGGTTGCAACATCAACATAAGGGAATCGGGGAGTGGGGTGGCCTTCCAGAGGGGAATCAAATGTCCGCAGTTTCAATAAGTCCTCATGGGTCAAAACTCCTGCAGCATGGTAAAGAGCGTACAAAAGAGGTGATGCATGTCCTTTAGAAAAAATCACACGGTCGTTGCAAATATTTTTCGGTTCCTTAAGATTGTATTTCAAAAATCCTCCAAAAAAAAGCGTAGTCATAAGTTCTACTGCGGATAAAGAAGAGGTGGGATGTCCAGATCCTGCAGCGGTTGTTGAGGAAAGGATGTCATACCGAATTAACTTGCAAAGATTGTGAAGTTTTTTTTCCAATTCTTCAGACATAGACACGATTCAGTATAGCAGGTTTTTAGAAAAGATGGATTTTATTATTTGGTAAGCTCTCCGTTTATTTGTTTTTCCGTAGTAATCCGCTGGATGAGTGGTTGGATTTTTTCTCTTTTTGGGCAGTTGCCACAAAAAGTTCCTTCACGGTTATTCACTACGTCGATTACAATTTGACAATATGCTTTCCAACTTTGCTCATTCCAGCTCCCTCCGTTGGGTCCACTAAGTACATTTCCAGGTTCGGCAGAACCACCCACAGCAGCTTGACCGATCAGCTGTTCTGACAAAAAACAGTCCGTCGAGCCTAGTTGTCCTTGCGCTGATAGTGTTCTACAATACTGTTCATATTGTCCTATTCTATCGCCCTTTTCCATATGTGTATATTATACCACTAGGCCGGATAATTTTCTTTTAGCAATTTCCGCACCGCTCCAATTCCCCTGCAGTTATGGCATTCCGCTTTTATAATCTCCTCGATTCGTGTCTCGAGAGCTTGTGAATCTAGGTTTGAATTACCTTCTCGAATCTCGCTTTCTAGAAAACATGTCTTATAAGCTTTACATGGTCCTCGTAAACCTGGTAAACGTTCTATTCCCATATTCCATTATACCGATAAAAGACGCCCCTATTCCAGTTGTACATGGGTAGATCTATCTTGTTTTTCCGAGGCAAGTGTGATATTTTAAGCATATGAATTCCTTCGTAGACGAACTTACATGGAGAGGGCTTATCTATCAGAAAACTCCTGGGATTGAAGCGGTCTTTAAAAAGGGAACGACACTTTATATCGGTTTTGACCCGACTGCTCCGGATTTCCATATAGGACATTTAGTATGGATCTCATTCTTGCAGCGCGCATTGATGTTTGGCCAAAACATTATCGTTATCGCGGGCGGCGGGACTGCATTAATTGGTGATCCCGGCGGAAAGGATGAGGAACGTCCCATTCTCCCGAAAGAAATCATTGAGAAAAATAAAGAACTGGCAAAAAAACAGCTTTCTCGGTTTATTCAGTTTGATGGAAAACGGGCTCGAATGGTCGACAATAGTGAATGGATTGAAAAATTAACGTTAGTGGATTTCCTTCGGGATACGGGAAAATATATGTCGGTAAATTCGATGCTCGATAAGGAAGCGATCAAAACAAGAATCACTAGACAGGAGGGAATTTCCTATGCGGAGTTTTCTTACCAACTTCTGCAGGCCTATGATTTTTTACTCCTATATCAGAAATACCACTGCGAAGTCCAGATCGGCGGTTCTGATCAATGGGGGAACATCGTGCAGGGAGTGGAACTCGTCCGGAAAAAAACAGGAAAGCAAGCGTATGGATTATCATTTCCGCTGATCGTAAATCCCAACACTGGGAAAAAGTTTGGCAAAACGGAAAAAGGAGCCGCCATATGGTTGAACAAAGAGAAAACCCATCCGTTTGCATTCTATCAGTTTTTTATCAACATAGAAGATGAACTAGTCCCGTCTTTAATGAAAGTGTATTCGTTTAAAACTCACGATGAAATTACGAAACTTATTTCACTATGGGAAAACGAAAAACAAAATCGCATCCTTCAAAAAGAACTTGCGTATGAACTGACAGAACTAGTGCATGGGAAAAATATCGCAGATCAATGTAAAAGGGTTGCCTCCCTTCTGTTTGAAAAAGGAACGAGCGAGCTAAGTGAGGCGGACGTGGAATTTATAAAAACCTCGCTCCCATACAAAAAGATTAGTTCGGAGAAGGATTTTGTTTTGGAACAAGCATTAATTGATCTAGGATTAACCTCCTCAAAAGGGGAAGCCAGGCGTTTGGTTGAGCAAAACGGAGTAAAAACGGAAAAACTATTCGGAAAATATCACGTGATTCGCAAAGGGAAAAAAGAATATGGGATTATTGAAGTTGCGTAATTTTATCCAAACCCTCTTCATAATTATGGATCTTCATGGCTGATTTTACTTCTGCCATAGTTTCTGACGCAATTTTCTTTGCTCGGGACGTTCCCTCCATGAGCGCAGCTTTAACCTCTTCTGGATGGGCTTCGTAATGTTTTCTGCGCTTGCGGATCGGGTCAAGGAAGCTATTTATTAAGTCAGCCAGAATTTTCTTCGTTTGTACGTCTCCGATTCTCCCTTGCTCGTATTGGAGCTTTAACTTTTGAAGTTCTTCGCGGTTAGGATGAAAAGCATCCAGGTAAGTAAACACAACATTTCCGGCGATGTGTCCTGGATCTGTGGCAGTTTTTCTGGTTGGGTCGGTATACATTTTTCTCACCTTTTCTTCCACGGTTTCCCTAGAGTCAGATAAATAAATGCAATTTCCAAGACTTTTACTCATTTTCACCTGTCCATCTATACCAACTAATCGTGGAATTCTTCCAACCAGTGCAGTTGGAATCGGGAAGACGTGTCCATACAATCTATTGAACTTATTCGCGATATCACGGGTAAGTTCAACGTGCGGTAACTGATCGGCTCCCACCGGAACAAGATTGGCTTTTGGTAGCAAAATATCTGCGACCTGGCTCGCCGGGTAGTTAAAAAACCCCAAAGATAGATCTTTCTTATTCAACTGAGCGATCTCTGCTTTTAGCGTAGGATTGTGTTGCACGCGAGAAAGAGGGATAATCATACTAAGCAACATAGCTAATTCTGCATGTTCGGGAACATAGCTTTGGATAACGAAAGTTGTTTTCTTGGGATCTAATCCTACGGCCAACCAATCTAAAGCCACATCAAGAACAGCAGATCGTATTCTTTCAATTTCCGCTACGTGATCTCCCAAAGCCTGATAATCCGCTATGAGAAAGTAACAGTCGTATTTTTGCTGAAGCCTTATCCAATTCTCCAATGCTCCCACATAATGTCCCAAATGCAATGGGCCAGTGGGTCTCATTCCTGTGAGAATTCTGTCCTTTCGATTATTGACCATCATATTCAACGATACGTTAATGAATAATTAAACCCAATAATCTTTAAGACTATTATACATTAAAAAATATAAACGTCTTAATTCTTAAATCTTAAATCATACATCGCTCTTTTGTTTTTGGTCTCCTTTATGCTATACTTCCTTGGACCATGCGCGAAAAGCAGCGGATCGCAACCTCCGAAGAACAGTTGTTAAAACTTCAAAAAAGGTTTAAGAATTCATTTTGGGTAATGCGGGCATCATTTGTTCCTTTACTGGCAACGACAGGAATCAATATAGCTCTTCAAGAAGAACTTTCTGAGATGGTTGGTCCCTATACTGCCTCCCTTGCAGTTTCCTTATTAGGTGTAGGACATCTTGTAGAATGCGGATTGAAATTTGCGAAGGAACAAGAAGTTGCCTCAAAAAGAAAAAAAACCTTTTCAGAACAGATAGCTCCATTAACAGAATATTCTGGCCCAGTGGACGCTAAGGGAGACGATGGATATTTTGAACTTGCATTTCATTTACAGCGACGTCTGGCTCCAATCTCTCCGGCCGTAAATCTTTTAGCGCCTCCGCCGGAGCCGGATTCGTAACATAACGAAATGATGGTAATGGAAGCACACGAGTCTCCGCTACAACCTGTTCTTCGAAACAATAGATTGGTTGCAACGGAAACACTCGTGCACAAGGTAATGGATCCGGAAGAGAGAGCCCTTGAATTCGGTGACTATGACAG
>PEZG01000056.1:0-848 GCA_002774185.1 Candidatus Roizmanbacteria bacterium CG09_land_8_20_14_0_10_41_9
GGTTATGGACGCGTTAAGAGGAGGAAAGACCGTTTCTCTCATTTCCGAATCCGGCATGCCGCTTATCTGCGACCCCGGTTCTCTTTTAATAAAACAAGTCATAAAAGAACATATTCCGTTTACGGTAATTCCTGGGCCCTCGGCGGCAACGACCGCACTGGTCCTTAGCGGATTTAGTACAGAGCAATTCATGTTCGTAGGTTTCCTGCCAAAAAAGAAATCCGCACTGGTTCGATTAATCAATCAATGGAAACACATTAAGGAAATTTTTCCCAATATGTCAATGGTATTTTTTGAATCTCCAAATAGGATTAGGGAGAGTTTGCGAGTCTTAGATGATTTGTTTCCCAATATTCAAATAGCCATCTGCCGCGAGATGACGAAGAAATTCGAAGAGGTGATAAGAGGTGCGGCCAGCGAATTGATGAAGCGGGAGTATAAGGGCGAGTTAACTGTAATTGTCGGATAGAAAAGGAAGGCTTCTTAATCGATCGATTTTGCGTGGTCTAATTTCCTCTCTTTCACCAAGCCGCATGTCTGAAACTCTGGGAGAACATAACACGCCACCATCCGAAGACGTGGAGGTTACTCTTTCCAGACGAATAGTATCGATTTGTTCTATTGGGACAGAGTCTGATAGAACGTTGTAGGGTGGGAAAATTTTGTATGTGCATCCGTCAATCACATAAGATTTATATCCAAATTTTCCATAAGGACCGAATATTGCCTGCCACCTTTTTTGTTCTTGCGTGCGCATCTCAATTTCCTTCTGCATCCTTATTCCTTCGTCCCCATACGGAATTCCACCACTCAATACAAAACTTCTATAGCGTGAAATAGAATCTATA
>PEZG01000056.1:854-13177 GCA_002774185.1 Candidatus Roizmanbacteria bacterium CG09_land_8_20_14_0_10_41_9
TTGTTGTTTGCGTTATTTGTTTGGTAGACTACTTTTTTTCTCATTCTTTGAGCAATCCGAGAGAGCATATCTTGATGAACAAGTTCCACCACGGAGCCGATACCATTGCCTCTAAGCGCTGTACCTACATACCCATGCGCACAGATGCTTAAACCGTTATTGCTATAGTTTGTATGTCTGTATGCGATGGCAACATCGTCGGCGTCAAAACCAATAAAAATAACCATAGATGGTCCTGGACATCTTTTGACATATGTATCAAATCGGATAGGAAATCCTCTTGACGTTTTCGTTTCATAGATAGGCCCAAATAGAATTAATTCTGGTGGCAACTCAAGAAGAGAACGGAGTGAAGAATTATAGTTAGCGAGAAAATTTGCGTCGTAAACAATAGTTTTCTTTTCATCCAAACAACTCCCAATAGGTGCTTCTGTCTTAGTGACCATGAGCAACAATTATATCACAAAGGGCGCAGCAACGATCTTTTTTTTACATATCCTTAGAGGATTTTTTGATGAGTTTGTATATATGTACGATCTGTCGCAGAGTTCCGTCGTCTCCCTCAATGACGTTGGTTCCCGATATCTTTTGGTACTGCTGCAAATATCCGGATAGAGCATCCTGCATATCTTTGAGTTCGTCCTTGAGTTCTCTTAACTTTGCGACTGAGGCTTCGACTGCTGGCTGTTTCGTAACGGTCTGTTTTATCGCATGGAGCTCACGAGCGGCTTGTTTTGCTTTTTCTGACGATTCGGAGTATTTGGCATCGTTCTCGAATGAACTGTCGTACATTTCTTTCTCAGCTTTAATATTTGCTTTTAATTTCTCAATATCTCCGATATATCGTTTAACAATACTGGTTATTTCGATAATACCCATTGCTGTTTTTTCCATAGAAACTCAACTAAAAAAAAAGGAAACAAAGTCAAGGGATCTTTTGGATTCTTCAAGTAGTTAAGTCCTATATAATAATGGATATGATAAAAAGACCGATCATCGGATTAGCTCCCATGGATGGGATCACGGATGCTCCGTTTCGGTACATCGTAGAGAAACACGGGAGACCAGACGTATTGCGCACTGAGTTTATCCCGGTTGAGTTGTTTAAGTTCAACCCGGACAAAGCAAAACAACTGATGTTTCGGTATCCCTCAAAGGCTCCCCTGCTTGTCCAACTTGTCGGAACCAATCCGGAATTGTTTTACTTTGCAGCGCTGACGGCGATACGGCATGGATGCGAAGGCATCGATATCAATATGGGGTGTCCGGATACCGGCACGGTAAAAAAAGGCGCCGGAGCTGCTCTTATTCTTAATCCAAACCTTGCAAAAAGAATCGTGGAAAATGTTAAAAAAGCGACAGATGAAATGTATAAATCTTCAGGAATTAAAATACCGGTTTCGATTAAAACCCGCATAGGATATGAAAAACCTATAACAAAAGACTGGATGAGTCAATTGGTTGATATGCACCCGGACATGATAGCTGTACATGGCAGAACAGCGCTTCAAAAATATTCGGGTCTTGCTGATTGGGAAGAAATCGCGATTGCAGCAGAGATTGCGAAAAAGAATAAGATTTTATTCCTGGGGAATGGTGATATTCAGAACAAAAAAGAAGCCTTAAAAAAAATAGAAAAATACGACATAGATGGAGTTCTTATCGGAAGAGCTGCTCTTGGAAATCCGTGGATATTTTCAGGAGAGACTCCGGATTTAAAAACACGAATGAATGTAATGATTGAACACTGCGAAAAATTTCAGGAGTTCAGACGCGATATGAAGGACATTGTTCCGATGAGAAAACATCTAGCATGGTACTGTACTGGTTTCCACGGATCAGCACGAATACGAGATGCAATGACTAAAGTATGCACGGTCGGCGATGTGAAAAAAATCGCGGAATCACTTTTTCTCGATGTAGAAAATCCCGGGATAGATGGTCGTGCATAGACCGCACTCAATACATTTGGTTGCATCCACTTGCGGTACTTCGAGATCTTTCTGGGAAATTGCTCCAACCGGACACGATTCAACTGCTTTGCATTTTTCGCCTTTGGGCCATTTCGTAGCATCCACTTTCGCTGCCATAAATTTAAAGAAAACGAATAATTGAATAGTATAACAAATTAAACAAATCAATATGTGGGAGAGACATGCGAAAACCTTATCGCTTCGGGCAGGGATGGAAGTGCACTCAATCTAGATAGCTTTCTTTCCCTGACTTCATGCAGAGGCCCGGTCTCTATCGTTGTCACTCTTGGAGAGTAAGAAACTCGTCCATATTCATCAGTGGTAACATCTCGTTCCAGGCAAATCCTATCGATTTGCTCCAGATCAAAACCATCGGAAGAGTTTCTTGGCGGAAATGCTTTAAACGTATCAGCGTCATATGATAAAGAGACGCCATATCCAAACTTTCCATAGGCTCCAAAAATTGCGTACCACCGTGCCTGTTCTTGTTCTTGCACCCTGACTCGCTCCCGCAAATTTAATGCGGCATCACAAAAAGGGTCCCCGCCCTTGGGTATAAAGTCTTTATATCGAGAGATGGCACGTCGAAGGACATTACTATTATTATCAAGAGCTTCATAAACTACTAGCACTCCGGTTCTCTGGGCAATACGAGATAGCATGTCTTGGTGAACAAGTTCGGTGACTGATCCGACACCGCTACCTCTGAGTGCTGTTCCGACGTATCCCTGAGCGATGACACTTGGACCTCTACTGCAATAAACGGAGTGTCTATACGCGATGGGGATATCATCAGCGTTGTATCCAAGAATAACCGCTTTCTTTGACTCAGGTTGACTGTAAACATAGGTATCAAATCGGATAGGCAGACCGCTTGATGTTTCAGCTATATAGACGGGACCACATATAACACTATCGGGTGGAGAAGAACGAAGTGCCTGAAGCGAAACTCTATAATAAGAGCGGAATTTATCAGGGTAAGAGAGTTGCCGATCTTTGCCCAACCGGTCCCCTCCATCTAATATTGGTACTTCAGCTAACATGGGGTAATTATACCATTCGCAGCTTTCGGACTAGTAAATAGGAGTTCAGCTTATAATACTATTCAAAATCAAGGAGATTGAGAATTTTTAGATTCAAATCCCCTTGCAAACGCAAAAAATCATGGTATACCTATAATAGACAAACTTCTAATTTATGGAAGATTCAATTTCGTACAACCCAAACCAACGAGCAGGAGGCAAGAAAAATACCACGGTTATTATCGTTATAGTTTTGATTGTTGTTGCGATTATTGGGGGAATCTATTTGGTTCGGCAGCCACAAAAAAAGGATGAAGGCGGATCTCCTCTCGTTGAAAAAAAAGTATCGACTCCAAGTCCTACAGAAAAACCAGAGATTGATAAGGAATCCGTGAAAATTCAGGTGCTGAATGGTACCGGCACCCCCGGACAAGCCGGCACTGCAGTTAAGGCTCTTGAAGAGGCAGGATACAATGCCGATAACATTGAGACATCGAATGCGGACGAATTTGGCGATACGGTTACAACTATTACCGCTCGGAAGGGTTTTGATGAAGTTGCGAAAGATATCAAAGATGCACTTAAAGCAACGTTTGATAACGTTGAAATCGATTCCTCACACCTTGATGAGGATAGTGAATTTGATATTAGTATCGTAACTGGTGGAAAAGAGTATAAGGAAGCAACCCCATCAGCCGAGCCGACCGAGTCGGAAGAGGTGACTCCAACGGAATCCAGTGGTACTCCAACACCTACTCCGACAGTAGCGACAACAACATTAACGCCAGGGTCGACAACTCCTTAAACAAATACGGAAGCAGAAATACTTGCATTTTTAATGTGCTAAAATGAGATTGTGAAGAAGACAATTTGGATACTGATAATAATTCTATTTATCATGGTTGTGATAAAAGGATCACAGCTGTTTATTCCAACTTCTTCTGAAAAAATAGTAGAATTCAGTGTGGAACTATCCCCATCCCCGTCTCCATCGCCATCTCCATCCCCAACACCTTCACCACGTTATCCCTCAAGGATACTTGATTTAACCAACTGGAAAATTACCCTTCCCATAGGAACAGATAAGGATCCTACCCATCCGTTAGAAATACGCCAGCCGAAACTCATGACATACAAGATTGATCCCTGGTTTACATTAACGTCTGATGAGAAAGAGGTTTTTTTTCGTGCGCCCGTCTCGGGCCCGACAACCGGAGGAACAAAATACGCACGTTCCGAACTTCGCGAAATGACCGACGGGGGTACATTACAGGCTAAATGGTCCTCAACAGAAGGAACGCATACAATGTTTATCGATGAGGCGATAACTGCAGTGCCAAAAACAAAACGGCACATTGTTGCCGGACAAATTCATGGATCATCCGACGATATCATCGTTATCCGATTGCAGTATCCGAATTTATATGTGAACGTTGATGGAAAAAATGTTTACACCCTTGATTCCCATTACACCTTGGGAAAAAGATTTACCATAAAGTTTATTGTTAGCGGCGGACAAACCAAAGTTTTTTATAATGGCAATTTACAACCTTCTTATACTCTGGATAAAAAGTATTCGGGAGCTTACTTTAAGGCAGGTGCTTATACCCAGTCAAATTGTGATAAAGAATTTTGGCCTTGGTTATGCAGCGTCAATAACTACGGAGAGGTTGTTATCTATAATTTGACAGTTACTCATCAATAAAAGACTTCGTCTTATCTTTTCTTCGTATGTAAGAAAGAATAAAAAATAACACTGATAGTATTAGTAAAGGAATAAAAAAGACGAATCGGGATACTTTTGTAGTGGAAGCTCCTTTGACTTGACCAGCGTTAACGACCGATGTCGTGGGCGACGGTTGGGGTGATGGCTGAAGTGATGGTTGGGGAGTTAGTTTTGATAGGGATGTGATTTCCTTCAAAGCATTTTTGCCAAAACTTGGACTAACTACTCCAGTGGGTTCTTCTGTGATTTCTTTGACCCTGGTATAGATCTTACTTTCCCAATTCGTTCTTACGGACATCGTATCGGAAAAAGGACCGTTTCTGCAGCCGTTATCGGCTCTCACCCGGAAAAAGTATTCCATATTTGGCGAAAGATCATTGATCGTATAGTTTATAACTCCATCAGATTTACCAAACGGGAAGGAAACTCCAAATCTTTGCTCTCCCCTTTCATACCCATAAACAATGGTATAGTTCGTAACGGCATTATTTACGGGAGTAAAGTGAAGCGTGGCGGTAGTCCTCGTGACGTCAATTTGGAAAAGGTCAGGTTTATCGTTAGGTTTCTCATCCATGCATTTAGCCGCTAGGACGGGCGAAGATACAAAAACAGTGGAAGCGATAATAACAATGATGTTGAAAAAGTATTTCATAATTATGAGGACGCGTCCTTAAATAAATTATATCAGTCTATTTCTTCTGCAGCGAGGTCTTTTTTGTTTCTCCAGATGGTATTATCGTCTCCGACAATGTTTGGAAAACCACTAACGATTTTGGTATAGATGCCATAAACGTCGCTATAGGTGATTTTGTTGTTTATCAATTTATTTTGGGATGCCTTGCCGAGGAAATATACGCCGATTTTATTTTTTTCAATTTGATTATCAACTACTTCATTATTGTTTGTTTTTATGTATATTCCGTTCATATTGGAGGTTAAAACGTTGTTGCGAATGATATTATTATTAGCCTTGCCGTACAGATATATTCCATACTGACTGCTCTTCGTAATCTCATTTTTTTCAATTACGTTTTCCGACGAATTTTTATCTAAGAGAATGCCTCGTCTATTACTATAAATTTTATTTTTAAGCAGTGTGTTCTTACTCGAGTTATCCAAACTTATTCCATCGGTATTATTAAACAGCTTATTATTCTCGATAATGTTGTTATCGGACACTTCATGGAGCATGATACCGTGTCCTTTATTATTGTAAGAAACATTGTTACGGATAGTATTATTAATACAACGTTTGGAGAAGATCAGACCGTGCGTGCCATTGTTATAAAACTTATTATTCTCAACGAGGAAACCATTGGAATCATCATGGGGATCCAGTCCATACCGAACATTGTCATAGAATTCATTCCCGCGCCAAATCATTCCGGTCGCTCCAAAAGTATAAGCCCCAAAATAATTGTTATGGAATTTACTATTTATCACCTCTCCCGTGAGAAGCGTATTTTGCAGTTTACCTAGGCTCATCCTCCAGGAAATTCCGTATGGTGATTGGGAGTAGTCTTTTGGACGGGCATATCCAAGATAACCAATCTCAGAATTTATGACATCCATACGCGCTCCATCCTTGACGAGAATATAGCTTCTTCCGTCTGTGATTTCTTTGTCGTAATCTTTTTTCGTCTCATCCCACGAGGTTATTTTCACTCCGTCAATGAAGACGTCGGAATTATAGGCGAGAAAAACAACAAAATTATTCTTTTTACTAGACATTCGGAGCCACTTAACCTCTTCCTTATTTAATTTTAATGTTATTCCGGATTGCAGATAAAGATTGGCTTTTAAATCCCAAACACCAGGAGATACCTCATTTAGATATTCTTGGCCTACACTCGTTGAGATATCTGTCAAATTGACCACCGATCCCCTTCCTGAAACAATAATCGTGTTGGTTGATTGATCGTATGCGATCCTCAATACGTCGTCATAAATTCTCTGGTAATTGAATCTATACGAGGGAGTAAGTTTCAATTCTTTGGGAGGAATTGTCAAAATAGTTCCCGGTTTTACCCTGTTCCAGTTTGTTATTTTGCTTATATTAACATTGAGGAGATCTTCTAATGAAATTTCAAATTTCTCGGCCACACTTGCTAAGGAGTCTTCAGATGTGAATTCATAACGCTTTGTCAAAAGACTTTCTGCGGTAAAAGACGATGCTCCTAGAACACTGGTATTAGTGTTTGCAGCCAAACTTCGCGCTCTGGGCAGGGTACTGGCCACTAATTTATTTTGCTGTTCCCGGGGAACAAAAAAAGTTTGATATTTGTTAAAGTAAACTCCGCCTGCTACCAGCGAAAAAATAAGGATGGTTGCAAGGTGAGGCAGGGCGAATTGAAAAGTGGTAGCTTTATTGAGTCTTGATTTATGCCAGCGGGTAATCCATCCCTGGGTATTGATACTTAAAAGCGCGTAGATGCGGATGTACGCAGTCATAAAGTTAAAGAAAATGTAATATGGCAATATAACAACATCGCGGGGATATTTCTTCAGATATGGATACATTTTTATGGATCGGCTGATCAGCCACCAGACGAGGATGGTGAATACCGGTATCCATAGTCCAAAGATGAGCGAAATAACAAAATAAATAGGACTTATTAATAAGGTAAATGGTTGAATGGCTCGATCAATCAGATAAATAGCGTAAATCGGATACTTGAAAACCCAGCCTTGGAAAAGAGCCGTGAGATCGTTTCTCCAACTATTTCTTGTCCAACGGATTTGCTGATTGATAAATGTCGAAATTTTTCTTTCTCCAACGGTTGAGACTTGTGAAGTACTTTGGTAAGTGGTTTTCCACCCGGCTTCTTCAATCAGGTACGTCAAACGTTTATCCTCTCCGCTGACTACTTTTTCACCCATGAACTTTTCATGCAGCATTTTATCCAATACGGGTAGTAAGGCGGATTTACGATAAAAAGCTGTTCTTCCGGAAAGACAAACGATCTGATTGCCTACCTTAGCCAAGAAAGGGAAATCGTCCCAGTAACGTTGTTCAAGCCTGGCGCCAAATAGCTTTTGAGCGAGAGTAGAGGGTTTTTGCAAGCTCTGTTTTGTTGCTACTCCCCCCATTTTTGCGTCTTTAAATGGCGCAATTCCATTAATTAGCGTATCCGTAGTCCAGATGGTATCGCTGTCCACCAGCGCCAGTATTTCGCTTTTAGCTCTTTTTATTCCGTCGCCCAAAGCCTCGCGTTTTCCAGGGATTTTGGTAATAATCAATTTCGCATATGATTTTCCTTCATTAAATCTTTTAAAAATATCTATGCATTGTTTATCCGTATAATCAATGACCGCGATGATTTCGTTCGGCTTATTTTTGTCCCAAGTGTGTAAAGCTTGAAAAAATATTTTTGGATCTTCATTATAGACCGGGGTAACGACAGAAACGGATGTTTTAAATCCCGGTTTTTGAGGTTCATAGAATAATGCAGTAATTTTCTTGATAAACCAAACGGACCAACGCCATATGCCAATAAAACCAAGCGGGATGAAAAAAGGATACAGATCTAAGTAACGTGAAACATAGTAAATTATGGTGTTGTACATTTTTTGTTAAAAATTATAGTCCGGATCCAACTATTTTCTTTTTTGCAAAACCGTTTTCACGAACCAGGGCATTATTAACATCAATAATTGCTTTTAATAGATGAGCATCATGGCCTTTCTGATGGATCCATTTTAGGAAGGCCTGAGTATCCTTTGGCAGACAATTTCCAGAAAAGGGCCCGAGATCACGGATGCCGTATTTTGAATTCCACATTCCTTCTGCGGAAAGGGCCGTTACGTCAAAAATTTTCTTAGTATCGAATCCAATTTTTTTTCCTATCTGCCTCATTTCGTTGAAAAATGTTATTTTGGCGGAATTATAAAGATTATGCACATATTTTTGGAACTCGGCCTCTTTAATCGTACATCGAAATATCGGACACTTAAATTTTTTATAAACATGTTTCAGCATATTTCCCGATGACTTATCATGTTCCCCTATTAAAATGATCCATGGATGGAGTGCGTCTTCATAAGCAGTCTTTTCTCTCAAATATTCAGGGTTCATGCATAGTCCCAGGCTTTTTCCCAATTTCCGTCCGGAGTATTTTTCCACCATTTTAATCACGATATTTTCGGTCGTTCCTGGTGGAACGGTACTTTTTACAACAACCAGATGATAATCTTTTTTGCTAAATTTTAAACGTTTTCCCAAATCGATTGACGCAGATGTTATCGGATCGAGGTTGATCTTACTATTGACAGTAGGGGTAGAAACCGTCAACATGCTAATATCAAAATCGTAGTCTCCGTCAAAAAGCTCCTCCTTGCTGTACGTGGTGTACCCGCCCTTGCGCAGTTTTTCTCTCTTTTCGAGATTGCCTCCTAGAAACGCTGTCTCAAAACCGTATTTTATAAAAACCTTTCCTGTTGCCTGACCAACTACCCCAGGTCCAATCACACAAATTTTTGGCTTCATATTACATTTAGACTGTTTTGTAGGTTATATCCTACAAATTGGATATTATATAGTGTAACCAATATCTTTGCAACAGTGGGTATTCTCCGTAAAATACTAGCAGAAGCAAGTTCCAGCTTCGGACAAAATCAAAATTTCCTTCATGCCCTCTCCGCTTAGGGATTCAAACTAATATGAGCGAGAAATAAGAAATTTGAAATATAATTATCGAAATAATATACTCAATGTCATGATGCAGGGAAACTCTAATCTGTATATTGATGAGTCAGGCTCTGGGGCATTATACGAAAAAAGGAAAAATTATCGTTTTTTTTCGATGACTGGAGTTATATTCAACAAAGAAGAGCCAGAAAAAGCCTACCACTTATTAAATAAATGGAAAAATACTTACTTAATACGTCATAATCTACCCCTTCATGGTTCAGATCTATTTGAAGATCATATAGATGGAAAGACAAAGTTAGTTAAAAAATATAGAAAGATAGCTCTTAATAAGATAAATATTTTTTCAAAAGCAATTGATGGACTTACTGAAATAATCCGAAGTTTGAACTTTGTTACAAGAATATATTATGTTGATCTATTTAAAGTTAGGACCGATTTACGACTGAATCCTTATATTATAGGCAAAAAACAAAATATTTTTAAACAGATAATTAATGAAGATTTAAATTGTCAATTACTTTATCCTGTAACAATAATATCAAATTATCTACTTGCGTTTCATGAAAAATATATAAACGAACGCCCTTCTAGATGTGGCTACATTTTTTATGAATCACAGGCTGAATACAACTCAATAATAATGCAGAATTTTAATCAATTAATTTTAAAAACATACGGAAAAGATGGTAATTATACCTTTGGAGATGCGTTACTTGGTATAAGCTTTCTAAATAAGTCTGCCTTATGCCCTGGTATAGAAATAGCAGATTACATTGGTTATTGTGAGACGCAATTACTAAGAAACAGACATATAAAAAAAGAAATAGAATGTTCGGAAAATAGATTTAAAATACTTAAGGATAATTACTTATCATTTAAGTCTGACATGAATATTAGAGCGATTAATGTTAGTCAAGAATGTATTGATAGACTTAGGAAAATAAGAATTGAATCAAAACATAATAAAAAAGCGAGCTAGTGCTCGCTTCCTTATGCGAGATACCCTTCTTCGAGTATCTCAACCACATAATAAACTATTAAAAAAAGATTGTCAAGTGATCTTTTTATAGTTTTAGCTCCTTATGAAGGTCTAAAGTAATATTTACCATATCATGTAATCGAACCAAACCTGAGGCTAATCAACAATTCCTTCATCCTTGCCCGCCTAGGAATTCAAATTAATAGGGCGCCATTATTTGCTAAGTCTTCTTATTTAGATTATAATTTCACCTGATGTCTTTTACCGAAGGGGTTTTTCCAGGCGGGTTCCAAAAACGTTATTTAAACAGCTCTGCATTTAGGGTAGTTCTTCCAAGATATCGTGAAGCAGAGCAAGGATGGGGACGCTACAATAGTCATAGTAGTCGTTACAACGAATTATTTAGAACAGTATTAGCTCCAGAAACATTATTTACGTTAGCTGAAGAAATAAAAAGTAGAAAAGGCGGTTTGATAGGTATGGATCTATGTGGCCAAGGGGACTTTTTAGCAGAACTAGGAGCGACCAAAGGCATCTCTGTTTGTCTTCGTCATTATTTTAAAAGATGCGCGTTACCTTCAGATGTTTTGGATAAAGTTGATGCTAATTTGCTGGAAAATCAAACGTGGGACATATTGGATCAATGGGTATCGTTAAACGGAAATCCAGATCTTATTGTGTGTGCCCCGGGTGGAGCCGTAGAAGCGCTTTTAGACTGGGGAGCTTTTGACGATGATACGGGTCGATTTAAACATTCGAGAGCCACCTTTTTTTGGTTACTGAAAAAAATGACTGCACTACTTTCACAAGATGGTACTTTATTATTTGAGCTTCAACGTGGTAACACAAGATATTGGTTATCTAATACGAGAATTTTTAATCATCTTCCAGGAGATATTGCAGTTTCAGTTAACGCTGCAGTCGGAGTGCTTAGAGTGACAAAAATTCCGAAATCAACAAATCCGGACATTGTCGAAAGAAAATCAGTGCGTGTACTTAGAGCAAGTAATTTGTAGCAATTAAGGTTATGGCTTATGCTTAGCTTGCACTAAGCTTGCCGAAGTGTGATCCACTCCCCGTCGCAACCGAACCAAACCTGAGGCTAATTGTGCCAGAAGTATTGGATTGGTATTGTAGCTTCGGACAAGAGAGACAATTTATTGAACTATACTCCATTTAGGGATTCAAAGCACTAGCTTTTTCTTTGAAAGGGCGTCCTGGAAGAATTAATGACTACTTCTTTTTTAGGTGTAATTTAAAATTACATCGGTCAAAAAGAACGTCAAAATAATTAAAAAAACCATTTTGTCCAATAATCCCATACCCGTCATTAGAAATATCATACGAAAAAACAACCATTACTGTATCAAAAAAATGGTTGTTAACACCAAGTTCAAGCATCGCAATATGACCGACGCATGGTGTTTTATCTGCTTTAACACCTCCAAACTTTATAGTACTCTTTAAACCGCTCCAGTCAATGCCAAGAATCTCCGCTAAATCAGCATGGAAAACATTAAAATCGGCACCAGAATCAACTAAAGCAAGATAATTAACTACTTTTCCTTGATGGCGTAAATTTACTGTGATGAGAGGTTTTTTTTCCCAATTTTTTGCCCCGACAGGGTTTGTGTGTTTAGGCGTAACAATATATGAAAAGGAGTGCCTCATACTTATTTGCTATCCCACATAAGGTAAATTATTCTTAGGAACCTTAAATAATGTAGGAATGCCTTTCTTCTTTCTCAACGCTTTATCGTAGGCATCTTTTGCATTTTTACTAGAAGCCAATACTTGTTTTAAGTTATTATCTAGTGCTACCCAGAGTCCCTTATATTTTATGTATATACTACTTAAATCTACATCCATGGTTATTTGAAAAAATTATAAAGGACGTTGCTATTATGCTCTAATTTTAGCATATTATTAAACAAAACTCAATATTTAAGAATATCTACTTATATTATGAAGA
>PEZG01000056.1:13193-15448 GCA_002774185.1 Candidatus Roizmanbacteria bacterium CG09_land_8_20_14_0_10_41_9
GTTTTGTCAACCATATATAAAAATTATGTTGTAATTCTTTATATTTTGTAACAGTCATAGGCAAACGTCGTAAATTAGAGAAGTTTACGACGTCTGTCAGGCTCAATCTTTCAAAAAAATCAGTCGATCAATCCTATAAGTGTTAAAAAAACGTTATCTAGGATTAAAAACCACCACTTCATCCAACCCCGCAAGGATTGACATTATTTATTAATTGAAGATCGATTCGATTGATAAAGCCGGAATTTCTATTTACTTTTATCTTCAATTATCTTCCAACCATATACTGCATCCGGAGGGTCTAATTCTGTCAGTTCAAAAAAGGTTTTTATGCTCTTTTTAATAATATTAAAAGTCTTTTCTGCATTTTCTATTATAAGTCTCTGGTTTATGTTAGTTGTTGATTGATCTTTTTTAAGAGACTCAAACCTTGCTTTATAATGAATCAAGTAATTTCTAAAATTTTTCAGCCAAACTATATCTTTGAAAAGCTCTGCTTTTCTTGATAGTTCTTTTTTGTTCAATAATTTTATTACTACTAACCATTTATCAGATAAAGATAATCTATCAATAGACTCCCACTCGTTAGATAGATGTTCTTGAGCATATTCATTAATAAATGATTCTATGCATGCTGCTGCAAAAACAACTACTGAAATTATCCTTCGCCGTCTTATCTCCAAATATTTTTCATTCCTTGCAAGCTCTAAATTTTCATTTACAAGATTGATAAAAACAATCCATAAAGACGTCTTCATTTGAAACGTAACAGTTTCAATTGGCTTTATTTTATTGAAGAAATATTTTTGTTTGGGTGGGGGCATTTTATATGAAGAAATTATATCAAAAGCTTATTATCAGAAATTCCATAGACTGACATGTCAACCAAATTAAAAAAAAGTAATTAAAAAGTACACCTCTGAGGTGTACTTCAGTTTCTCTCCTCTATAAAATAGAGAACAACAATGAGCGTGACGAAAACAGAAGCGTAGAATGGCTACTAAGCGATTATTGACAAGGAAAAATATGGTATAATTTCATAAGGTAGTAAATGCTACCTTTTGGCAAAGTATGTTCTTTTAGTGAACGCTTTGCCGAGATTACAGACAGGCAATAATAGGATTGCCATCTCGGAGAGAATTATGAAAATGAAAATCTCTGGGGTGGTGGTCTGAAAATGAGTGACGGAAAAACCGAGCTCACCCTAGAGGTGAGTTTTTTTGTGGGAAATATGAGGCTAGGTGCAAAAAATTTGACAAGACGCGGATAAAATATATATATGGGTTTGCATTAAAATAGTTTTCATCTTTACACTTGGGGGTGTAAAGAAAATATGAGTTTTGGAGGATAATCCCAGTAGTATGAGATCCAAAGAAAAACATACCAGTTGTAGAAGGCTAAAAGTATTCCTGATTTTCACAGGTGTCTTTCTCTTTTGCCTCTTGTGTGTACGATGGATGGGGTGGTGGCCCTTTCTTATTGCCCTTGGCGCCTCCATCCTGGTTATGGATACATTCTTCATTACCAATAAAAAAGACAAAATGACGTTACCCTTTACCAAAATATTCAAGGGTTTTATTAAATAAATAACCTCGGGGGTTTGTTAGCTCTTCCTGAAGATCTTTATGATATAAACTGTTTATAAAACATGCGAACTTGTCGATGGCGTGTTCGCTGAGCGGGGTGATCCCAACCAGATTCGAACTGGTGTAGACAGGCTGAAAACCTGCCGTCCTAGGCCACTAGACGATGGGACCTGTAACCTAATAAGAGCGCCTCTATTGCCTTGCGTTTCTTCCACCCTTTAATTTGTCTTTCTCTCTTCCTGGCGATAGATAGGTTATTATAACATTCTTTATATATCAATTCCCATGGTAAGCCGGTTTTAGTGTATTTATTTTTACCTGAATTATGTTCTTTCAATCTTCGTTGAATATTATCGGTACATCCAACGTAGTATTTTCCGTTTCGGAGAGATTCAAGGATGTAGACGTAATACATATGATGTCCTAGGTGCCGATTCCGAATAGCTCGGAATCGTGCACACTCGATGAACTTCGTTCATCGGTGCCGCTAGTCCCGATTCACGACTCATAGAGTCGGAATCGAGGATGCTCGATCCCCGAAAGTTCGGGATCGGCAACGATGGGACCAATATAGCATTTTACCAAATAAGCTTTGGATTTTCACCTCTCCCTTGCCTTCACTTGACTTTGTTCTTTAGCTCCTCGAGCATATCCCTGGCAATTCCTTGT
>PEZG01000056.1:15491-16786 GCA_002774185.1 Candidatus Roizmanbacteria bacterium CG09_land_8_20_14_0_10_41_9
CTACGATTCCAGTAAAGAGAATCCGTACCAAATCCTGTGCAACACCCAGTTGGTTAAGGATCATAAGAACCGCAAAAAAGATGATTGCGGATTTTGAAAATACCGCGAGGGTATTGGCTGATGTGGCACCAATGGTTTTTATACTGTGTTTTACCAGGTCAGACACCAGGTTTGCCGAAACCAGGCCCACAAATCCTATGATGACCGCGACTACAACATTGGGTAAATAGAATAGTAGCTGGTTCAGTACCACTGTTGCGCCGGTCAGACCCCATGCTTCAAGAGTTGGGATCAAAAAGAGTATGATGACGGTCCACCTGAGTAATTCTGCCAGTATCTCTTCCCACAAGGTTACTTCCTGTTTTGCCATAACACCGGTCTTCTGGAGGATATTCTGTAGTCTTAATAGTGACAAAAGCGCACGAAAAACCTTCTTTAAAACGACCGAAAGGATTAATCCGATAATCAGTATGATCAATCCTCCAAAAAAGTCGGGCAAATAGTTGACGAACTTGAACCAGAATCGTACGACGACATCATTTGTATTAGTGAATATAGGTTATCACCCCTTTCTATAAATCATAACTTCCAATATCTTCAAAGAAATCTATCGTATTCTTTTTTCCAGAACTATTCCCAATGATAGAAATGACCCCTATGGATAGTTTATAGGCAGACAGGCGGTTTTTCAATATATAGTACTGGGCAGCTCTCAATAATCGTTTTTGTTTTCCATACGTGACGGATTCATACGGTTTTCCTTTTTCCAAGGAGCTTCTCGTTTTCACTTCGATAAACACTATTTTATGATTCCTCTCTGCGATGATGTCAATTTCACCGAATTTGGTCCTCTCATTCCTTGCGCGGATCATGTAGCCTTTTTTTTGAAGATAGTTGACGGCATGACTTTCACCGGAGATCCCAAGATTACGCGATACAAGACTCATTTTTCTTTATATAGTTTATTTCTCAGTTCTGCTTCTGTCAATCCCCGAATAAAATACAATTTGGACTTCGTGTATTTACCTTTCCGATCTAGGTGCATCTTCGCGATAAAAGGAGAGTTCAATGGAATGATTCGCTCAACGCCGATGCCTGACTTTGAAACTTTTCTTACGGTCAGCATTTTGGTTTCCGGAGTATTCCCCCGTATTTTTATAACGATACCCTTGAACAGTTGTTGACGTTCCTTGTCACCCTCACGAATCTTATAGGATATCGAAATAGTATCCCCGACTGCGTAGTGCTGTTTTTGGTACTCAAAGGAATTTGCCATGCTCTATTATATCAAACAA
>PEZG01000056.1:16844-17388 GCA_002774185.1 Candidatus Roizmanbacteria bacterium CG09_land_8_20_14_0_10_41_9
CAACTTTTAGACTTTCAACTGCGACTTTGATACTTCGGCTTTGTTCAGCATCATCTCTTCGAGCCTGAGTGACCTCAGAGCCGAAGGCCTGAGCTTGTCGAAGGATGAACTTTGCACTTTGAATTTCAAACTTTCTTGCACGCTTCCAGGAACGCGAGAAAAATTGGGTGGGGAGAAAGAGGCCGGGATTTGAATTCCGGATGGTACTGTACACCTAGGAAAAAAGGGTGATTTGCAAGCTCAAATGCCTCTACTAGCTGATCATCCGGAGACGTTGCGCTGAAAACCACACCATTCTTTTCGAACGCTGCACGGAAACTATTATTGAATTCGTACCGATGACGGTGACGTTCATATATTAGAGGTAAATCATAATTTTTATTTTTATGGGTATGGTAGATCGACCACAGGAGAGTTCCTTTTTTTATTTTGGTAGGCCATGCACCTAACCGTATGGTACCGCCGTACTGTCTTTTTTTTAAATATTCCTCTTGGTGGGGCATGACATGGATAACCGCATGTTTTGTGTTGGGGTTTGCTTCGG
>PEZG01000024.1 GCA_002774185.1 Candidatus Roizmanbacteria bacterium CG09_land_8_20_14_0_10_41_9
CTCTATTCCAAAGATTGGCATAATCTTTTAGTTTTCGGCGACAATTTGCAAATCTTAAAAACTTTTAACGAAAACAAAGACCCTCTCGTCAAAAATAAAATTAAGGGTAAGGTGAAACTGATTTATATTGATCCGCCTTTTGGCACGGGCGACGAATATGACGGTGCAAAAGGCCAAAGTGCTTATAGCGCAAAAAAGAAAGGGGCTGACTTCGTAGAATTTTTGCGTCGGCGTTTAATTCTGCTAAAAGAACTAATGGCGAGTGACGGAGCAATTTTTGTCCGAATGGATTACCATTTCGGCCACTATTTGAAGTTAATAATGGACGAGGTTTTTGACAAAGGAAGCTTCAAGAATGAAGTGATTATAAAAAGGGGCTATGTACCAAAGGGCAAAACTTCACAGTTTCCGACAGCGACCGATTCATTATTTTTCTATTCAAAAACAGACATTTTTAATTTAGTTAGTAATACAAAATCTATTGAGGAAAAAGATCGGAAATGGATTTCTTTGGATATGCCAGGGGAAAGAAAAAACCGCAATATCAGACCGAGAATTTTTCTTAGTAAAAAACTATATCCACCGAAAGATCAACACTGGGGACTTTCTCAAAAAAGAATAAGCGAACTTGAAAAACAAGGTGATATAAGAATAAACACGGGCAGAACTTATATTGATACAGAGGGAAAAACGGTAAAAGGAATGCCGGAATTTTTGAAAGAACCTTTTGTTTTATTAAATTCCAATTGGACTGATATAAAAAGCTACGAAACGCACAACACTTTTTATCCAACAGAGAATTCAGAGGAATTACTGGAAAGAATAATAAACTCTTGTACTAATGAGGGTGATTTGGTTATAGATGTTTTTGCTGGAAGCGGAACAACTGCCGCAGTTGCTGAAAAATCGGGCAGACGTTGGGTTTGTTGTGATATTGGAAAATTAGCGATCTATACAATCCAAAAACGACTTTTAGAAATAGATAAGAGCAAAGATTTAGAAGACAAAAAACAAAAATACGATAAACCTGCGAAATCTTTTGCCGTCGTTACTTCCGGACTTTATAATCTTGGAAAAGTTTTTGCTTTGCAAAAAGATGAATATATTAATTTTGTGAAAAATTTGTTTGAAATTGAAGAAACAAAAACAGCAAAAATCGGCGGTGTTGAAATTGACGGAAGGAAGCGGGAATTTTACACAAAAATCTTTCCGTATTGGGAATTAAAAAACGCCAGCGTTGACGAAAAGTATTTGCAGGAATTGCACAAGAATATTGGCGGGAAAATTGACGATAGATTTTACATAATCGCTCCCGCAAACAATGTGAATTTTATCAGCGATTATCATCAAATTGGTAATGTCCGCTATTATTTTCTCAAAGTGCCGTATCAAATAATCAAAGAATTGCACAAGGTGCAATTTAAGAAATTCCGCCAGCCACAAAGCAAAGGCCAAATTAACGATTTGGATGAGGCAATCGGTTTTCATTTTATCCGTCAGCCGGAAGTAAAATCGGAAATAAAGAAATTAAAAGATAAAGTCGTTTTGAAAATCAAAAAGTTTGAGTCCGCCTATTCGCAGGACGAAACAGGCGAGAAACTTAAAAATTTTGAAAGTTTAGCGATGTTACTCGTTGACTTAAACTATGACGGCGAAAAGTTTATGATGACAAATTATTATTTCGCGCAGGATTTGCTTAATCACAAGCCAAGCGACGAGGAAGAAAGCGAGGAAGAAATAAAAAAGGAATTGAAAAAGCAAAAAGAAATTAGAAAAGAATTTCCGAAGAAAGATTGCGGTAAGAAAATTATGGCAATCTATGTTGATATTTACGGCAACGAATTTCGGGAAATGTTTAAGATTAAATAACTATGACCGAAGGAATTAAAATATACAAAACACAAGATTTGGTTTTGCAAGTGAAGCAAAACTACAATCCCGCCAAACTCAATCTGAAAAGGTGGGTTGATTTTCTTGATGTACTTTGTGGCGATAGAGAATTTCAAAAAGAAGCGATCAGGGACGCGATTATTTTTCTTGCTTCCGGCGAATATAACTCAATCGAAAGTTTGATTGAGGAAAATTTCAGAAAAAATGATGAATTGCAGAAAAGATATAAAGATGTTCGGGATTATCAAAGAAACTTGCCTTTACCTCATAAACTTTCGGCGGTGATTGATTTAGCGACCGGAACGGGTAAAAGTTATGTGATTTACGGCATTGCGCAAATTGCCTTGGGGCTTGGCTTGGTTGATAAAGCTTTGGTTCTTTGTCCGTCGCTTACGATTGAATCCGGTTTGAAAGAAAAGTTTGAGAAACTTTCCGGCGACGACAAAGTAAAAGCGACTTTGCCAGACAATGCTGTTTTCAAAAATCCTAGAATTATTGACGCAAACAGTACGATAAAGAACGGCGATATTTGCGTTGAAAATATCCACGCCGTTTATGAAAGAACGGGGTCGTCAATAAATGACAGCCTGAAAGGAAACGGCGGGCGGGTTTTGGTGCTAAACGACGAGGTTCATCACGCCTACAATTCGTCAAGCGAGAAAGATATAAAAAAATGGAAAGCGTTTTTGCTTAATCCGGATTTTAATTTCAAATACATTTTAGGTTTTACCGGAACGGCTTACATTGAAGACGAATATTTCAATGATGTTATTTATCGCTACTCAATCCGTGAAGCTGTAAATGACAAGGTCGTTAAATCGGTTGATTATGTGGCGAAAGACGAAAATATAGACAAAAACGAAAAATTCCAAAAGATTTACGATAATCATGACGAATTTGTAAAAAAGTATCGTCTTATCAAACCGCTTACGATTTTAGTTACAAAAGACATTTCCAAAGCAAAAACGCTTCGGGAAGATTTAATTTATTTCTTGGAAAAGCGGGAAAAAATATCACGAAAAGCAGTAGAGAAAAAAGTTTTGATCGTTACTTCGCATAAAGACCACAAGAAAAATGTTTTGGAATTGAAAAATGTTGACGATAAAGAAAATTCGGTTGAGTGGATTGTTTCCGTTTCCATGCTAACCGAGGGCTGGGATGTAAAAAATGTATTTCAAATCGTGCCGTGGGAAGACCGAGCCTTCAATTCAAAACTTTTGATTGCCCAAGTTTTGGGTCGCGGGCTTCGCATACCGGAAGAATACAAATCGCCACAGCCGAAAGTCAGAGTTTTCAATCACGACGCCTGGAGCAGAAACATTCGCGGTTTGGTTGATGAAATTTTGGAAATTGAAGTCCGCTTAACAAGCGAAGTATTAACTTCCGGCGAGCAAGCAAAATATCATTTTGATTTATACACGATTGATTATGAAAAACAAGAAAAAGCCGTCAAAGCGAAAAAAGACACGGAAATTTTTGACTATTCAAAAGGGTTTATAAATTTGGTCGCCCAAGTTGAGCGAATAGACCGAGAAACCGAATATGAGGATTTGGTCGGCGTTATCAAACTGAAAACAACAACAATCCAAAAAGAAGTTTTCGGAATTGATGAAGTGGTGGCAAAAATAGTTGAAACTTTCAAGACGAGAGATTTTGAAGCAAAGATCAGATTTCCAAAAGGTGAATACGAAAAAGAACATTTGCCACCAGAAAACGAAATAAAAGAGATTGTCGTAAATTCAATGCGAAAAGTTGGAATTAAAAGCGGAGTTTTAACCGAAGATAACGCCAATAGAATTTTCAAAGCGTTTCAAACGCTTTTCAGAGCGAGAGGATCAACGATTGTTTTAGAAAAGACCGCAAACAAGCCGAAGTTAATCAGCACAAAACAAATTGAAAAGGAAAGCATCGCCGTCGGGGCAATAAAACACGGCTCAACGGTTTTCTACACAGAAAATTTCAAAGACGAGTGTAAAAATGGAATGATTGATATTTTGCAGGATATAGCCAACGATGAAAACTTGCCAAGAAGCGCAAGCAAAGAAGTCAATCCTTACTGCTTCAAAACGCCGGTCAATATCGTTTTGACAAGGCAAGAGCCAGAACGAAAGTTCGTTGAAGCGATTATTGGCTCAAAAGTATGCGCAAAAGTTGACGCTTGGATAAAATCGCGGGATATGGGATTTTACAGTGTTGAATATTCATGGAGAAAAGGCGAACACCCGACACAAGGTAATTTTAATCCTGATTTTTTCTTGAAGCTTGGAGAAAACATTGTCGTTATTGAAATTAAGGCGGATAATGATGATTCTGACGAAAACAAAGCAAAATATCGTTGGGCGAAAAAACATTTTGAAGATTTGAACGAAGAATTAAAAAAAGCAAAAATCAAACAGCGATATTTTTTACACTTTTTGAGTCCAAATAGTTACTCCGAATTTATAGAGTATTTTTGTGATAATAGAATTTTTGACAAAAAGTTTCGTAGTAATCTTGAAGATTTACTAGATAGTGATCGGGGCACAAAGTATTGATGAAATTAAACAAATTTTATAATCCCCGGCAGCTTGCCCTTCCGAAGCTTCAGCGAAAGAGGGAGTTGGTGAGGGAGATTGAGGAGAAGGAGGAGGAAATAGCCGAAATCCTTTCAAATATAAGAAAACTACTTTGACATGATTTACACGAAACCCATTAACGAAATAACATATCAGGATGTCGTTGATTTTTGCAACGAAGGGCATTCAGAGGGATTCATTCTTGAATACAAACGCGATTTTACTTCACTTCCCAATGAGAAAATAGCAAAGACTGTAGCTGCTTTTGCTAATACCTACGGCGGCGTTTTGATTGTCGGCGTCGATGCGCCGAGCGGTAAACCAGTGGCTCCGTTTGAGGGTTTCGTTTTCGATCCCTCAATGAAGTACGAGGAAAAAATAGAGAGTGTCGTTTTGTCCCACATAAAAGAGCCAGTTTTCCCAGAGGTCAAAGTATGCGATCCCGTGAACGGGAAGACGTTTATTGTGGTCCGCGTTGCGGAAAGTTATTTGACGCCCCATCGGGTTTCTGACAACACGAAAATTTATGTACGAACCGGACAAAGTAGCACCCCGAACGAGGAAGCGGCGTATGACAAAATCGAGTGGCTGATCGCGCGACGCAAAAAGTCAGAGGAGTTTAGAGAGCTTCTTATTCAAGAAGGCGAGCGTTATTTCAAGGATGCGTGCAAGCTGTGGAACATAAGGCCAGAAGATAAGGATCCTTACTTTGCTATTTTCTCTATCAGAATTACCCCTCTTTTTCCACAGAACCCACTCATACCATTCAAGAATCTCGACAACATTGAAAACGATATCACGGTTCATGGCAGGCATAGTTTTCCACCCCATCTCTACGACAGCGACCCTGTCCAAAATGGTATCCAAAAGTTGTACATTATGCGCGATAATGCAAAGGAGCCGGCGCATGGCAAGGCTTTTGAATATACTTACCTCAACGCCTTCGGATTGTATCTCTATAAACACGACATCGGCGATGTTGATGAGCGAATAGTTAAAAAACCGGACGGTTCGGAAGAAAAAATAAAAACTAAGAGCATGAATTTTTACTATATCTCGTCAATATTGCACCAGTTCCTCGCTTCAGCCATTCTTTTTTATCAAAAGCTCGGTTACTGGGGTACGGTTCAAATAACGGTGGAGCTTACCAATGCCTTGGGTGTGCGCATGGTGCATCCTCTAAGGGGTGTTATATATGAAGGTGATGAGGTATTATTGGTTCCAAGCGACCATCTCAAATGGGAGAAAAAGGTCGGAGTTCATTTTTTGAAAGAGCGTATGCGGGACGTGGTTGTGGAAATAGTTGATGCAGCCGCATGGTCACTCGGGGTGCGTTATTTTACCGAGGAGCGAATAAGAAAAAACCTTAAAGATAATTTTGGAGAATAAAATATGAATTCAACAATCACAATTATTATCGCTGTACTTTCGAGCGGTGCGGTTGCCGCCCTCGTTTCTGCTCTTATGCAGAAGCGGAACGAAAAGGAGCAAAGAATTTTTAATGCAAAATTAGAAGC
>PEZG01000045.1 GCA_002774185.1 Candidatus Roizmanbacteria bacterium CG09_land_8_20_14_0_10_41_9
TGCCGGGCCGGAAGAAATAAATTGCACCAGCCATTTTTGGATCATGAGTCCGATTTCATAGGAATCGGTTGTTCCTAATTCTTTTTTGGGATCAATGTTGAGGGATTTGTAATTGTCCAGCGTCTTCTGCCCCATTCCTGTGATAAACTCTTTACGTTCTACGGGATAGTGTTTATTTGCGAGCTCTTGACTTGCTAAAATGAGTTTACAAGCAACCATTTTTAACCCAACCCGTTCAAACCGTTTAATAATTTCTCCAATGAGCCCCCGCTGGACTGCGTCGGGCTTTAATACAACAAGGGTTTGTTCCATATAATTCCATCATACCACATCTTCTTAGAAAATGAAAGATTTTTGTGATACAATATACCATGAAGGTATATTTTACCGCTTCCATTTTCGGAAAAAAATACCATCTTCAAAACTACCTTCAAATCGTCAACGCGTTAAAATCCAAAGGGTATTCAGTGATCGCTGACCACATTCTGAACTCTTCTGAAACAAAAATCCGAATGGAAACCAAAACCGAAAGGCTTAAGTTCCATGAAAAACTGGAGCGATGGATCCAGTCATCCGACTGCATGATTGTAGAGACCACGTTCCCGAGTATTAGCGTCGGGTATGAAATCTCCCTCGCATTGGGACTTGGGAAACCAGTACTGATCCTCTATTCGCAAGGAGATCCTCCCTCACTCCTTGCTCACCACAAGGATGAAAAGCTCCTGTGTGAACGCTACACCTCTGCGACTCTTAGAGATATCATTGAGGATTTCGTTAATTTTGTGGAGGCTGCGGCAGATGCCAGATTCACCTTCTTTATCACCCCTAAGATAGCTTCACACCTCGAGGAGGTATCCCGAAAGGAAAAGATGCCAAAATCCGTATACCTTCGCCGCCTCATCGAGGCTGACATACTCTCAAAAAAATAAAGTTTTGCCCTTTATGCATACCCAATATGTATTGAAAATTACTCTTTTCATTGATACCATTTGAGCATTTCTATGCTAATTGAGGCACAACCGAACACGCCGACATTTAAGGAAACGGTATCTCCCAGTATCTTACTGTTATCTACACAATTTGGAGCGCCGTTCAGTTGTCAATTTGATATTTCGCGCCACAATGGTGAAATCCCGACCATTCTTGAAAAAACAAGCCCTGAACCATGGGCACGGCAGATTATTGCAACTACAACATATCATCCCTTCGGTGCAAAAAATGGGACGATGTGGGAGGGGTTCCTGTATCAATCAAAAGGGGTGGATCCTGAACAAGTAATTGGAGTGGTTGTAGACTCGGGAAAAGCCGCGATACGCTCGTTGGAATATCGGTGGGGCCACGACAACGATCGTTGGGATGCGCTGATAAGATATCTAAACGATCAAAGACACCCCTTAAGCCCACATATTGCAGACGATCTTCAAACCTTAATGACTGGATTTATCGCGCGTTTTAGAGCGAGGCGTACCATGATACAGCAAAAGGATCCCGCTTCCAGACACTACCAAACCGATATCCAAGAATTGGGAAGGCGTAATGTTGCTCTTTTTAGACCTGGGCTCGAAACGGTAGAAGGTGCACTTCGACTGATTCACAACCCTACTCTGGATAGGTCCGTGGATACGTCTGGTGGACAATCCACTCTCATACGTAATGGAGTGACGGATGAGGTAATTCAAAGTTTAACGGGCGATAGAAAAAGGGCACTTAACCTTATGCGAGGAATCGGACTGATAGGATACCCTTGGAGACGAGCGGTCATAAACCATACATAGACTTCATTACAGATACCAGCGCACCTTTGTAAAAAAGTACTAACAGAACTCCGGCTACTAAAAACGGCCCGAATGCAATCCTGCTTTTCAACTTCTTAAGTTTAAAAAGAATGAGGAATATCCCCATCAGCCCTCCCAACACAAACGCTAAATAGATTGCGATGAGTCCCTCCAGAGTACCCAGGAGAAATCCGATGATAAACGCGAGCTTCACGTCTCCAAACCCCATCCCTCGTCCCCGGGTTATCATATGGAGAAAAAAAACGGGCGCCATGACGAGGAATGCGGCAACGATCCGGTCCAAATACAATCCCGCGGTAATCTCGGAAGAAAACGGAAGGAATAAAGACAGTGAAAACAGTACAACTTGAACGGAATCCGGAATCAGGTGGTATTTTGCATCGGAAACAAAAATAACAATAAAGCAGGAAACGATAAGCAAAATGATGAATTTTTTCAAAATCAGGCCCGTGCCCAAGGGCTGGATATGCACCCACGAAAAAACGAATAATAAACCCGTGGCTAATTCAACTAGAGGGTACTGGATAGAAACCTTTTTGTTGCAATACCGGCACTTTCCCATCAAAAAAAAATAGGAAACCAATGGGAACAGATCCCTCCATCCAAGCACGTGCCCACAGGAATCGCATCGGGAGCGTCCCATGATAGATTCCTCTTGGGGAAGCCGGTCAATCAATACATTTAAAAATGATCCTATTGCAGTCCCGAACAGGAATAGGAAAATATAAAATATTATAGGCATAGTAATTGCATGCTATGGGATAGTTATATATGATTGCATGTCTACGGTACCCCATTCTGACTCAGGAAGCCAAAAATTCGTAAGGTGTCTCCATTCGTTCCACCCCACGGCGAGGATTCGGCAGTCTATGGAACGTTCCAAGAGGAAAAACGCTACTTTTCGGTGCGCTTCGGAAAAAGACGATCCAGCATACAGGATAAGTTCTTTGTTATTGATGGAATGTTTTTTGAACGCGGACACGATCTGTTCCTTCCTTTCGTCAATCGTGGATATCGCGTCCAAATTCGCGTAAGCGGGGATATTGATACCCCCTCTAATATGACCCTGCTTGTATTCGCTGGGAGAACGTACGTCCACAAGAAGAAAATTCACGTCTTTCGCATCCATCCGTTTTTTTAACGCGTACGGATCGACGGTGAACAGGGATTCGAACATCGCGTATTCCTTTAAACGATCTTTTGAAAAGGAATAGGGTATTTTTTTTGCGGATGTGGGTTTTGAATCCTGTTTTCCAATGGGTAGGATTTTTTTTGCGTAGGAAACAACCACCGGGAACTTATAGATGAAGAGCGTAAGACACAGTCCCGCAAAAATACTAAGCAAAAACGGAAATACAACAATGTTTATGAATGATCGCATTCCACCAATCCACAACATGTTGCGTGTTTCTTTGTAGGTGAATCCATTTTTTTTAGTTTCCCGCTTGTTGGTTTTTGCCGATTTCATACCTTGTATCATCATACCGTACGGTTATTCGTATCGCAAGGCGTTGAGCGCAGAAATCTTTTTGGCGCGCTGTGCTGGATACAGTCCGGTGACAAGTCCCACGATGAAGGAAGAAACAATGATGAAGAGAACGAATTGGGGTGGAACGTAGGTAAGCTCCAGATACCCCTGGCCTTTCACTATAGCAATCGTGGACACCAGAAATGAAAGACCGTTCCCGATAAGATATCCTAAGATCAAGCCTCCGAGACCTCCGGACAACCCCATGATCATCGCCTCTGCTAAAAAAAGGTCTTGTACTTCCTCCGACACCATTCCCATGGTTTTCATCCCTCCAATTTCCCGCGTACGTTCCAAAAGCGATACGGTAAGGGTATTGAACATTCCCAAGGATGCAACTCCTAAAGCCACCATTCCCAGAAGTCCGAGGACAATGCGTAGATTCGCGAACAGGGATTCTATTTGCGCAACCGTATCCACAGTGCTTGTGGTCCGGAACCCCATCGTTTCAATGGATTTTCTCACCTTAGCAATATCATTCTTATCTTTTAGTATCACCTTCAGCTGCGTGAAGTTGGTTCCGCCGATCTTCTGGATGTCGGTAAACGGCACGTAAAAATGCTGCGAGTCTGCATCGTCCGAAACGCCCAGGATCTGGTACTCCTCTTCGGATGTGAGGGCTTTTCCCTCAACCTCCGGAACAAGACTTTTCGTCACGATGAATGATACGTTAAATTTGGTGTTAAGCGCCTTTTCAACAGGAATATTGAGGAGGTTAAGGAACCCCAAAGAAACAATTGCCTGGCCGCTGGGTTTTGAGATGAACTTATAGGTGTCCTTTTGTTTTTTTTGTGTGGCTGAGGATGATGCTGAAAGTTCAACCACCTCCAGTCCCCCTGAGCTGGTTGAGACGGTAACGGTTTCATACACAACCGTAGCTGAATCAGTCGCCTCGGCCGATGAGGAAGCGGTGAGACTTGTGCTTGCGGATGCGGTGGAAGTCAGGCTCGCGCTCTCTGTTGATTCCCCGAGCACGCTCGCGAACCGGAGTCGATCCATGACTTGAGTATATTTTTCCTGGATACACCCCTTTTCCCATTTCTGAATTCCCTCCTTGTCTAAGATCGGACCCAACTTCCCGTCGCTCGTCTTAAAAAACAGAGGGACCGTTGCCTGGATCCATTTACCCAGATAGATTGCCTGTTCCGGATCATAGGCAGCTTTTCCCTTTTCGTCGAATGGATAATAGGACCCTCCCCAATACTCTTTTCCCTTGTATCCCCCTTCAATCCTTCCTGCGTACCCTATGACAGAGGAAGATACCGTGCATGCACTCCATACCGTCGCTACCTCATCGGGAACAATGTTGAAATAGAGGTCGTTGTCAGAGATCAGGCTATCTAATACTCCTTTCTGGACAGACGTTTGTGCGCCGGCAACCTGCCCTCCGTAGCTCAAATAGGTTTCATTGCTTGCAAATAATTTCCCTTTGAGAAGTTTCACTTTTGAAAAATCAAGGTACGAACGGGGAGCCGCATACACCAATACATCCGTATTTGCCCGATTGTAGCTGACCTTTCCCACGAATGATATGAAGGGAATTGCTTTTCCGACAGAGGAAAGCTTTTCAATTTTCTTTAGGGTTTCATTATTAAGCCTTAGGCTTGTACTTCCGCCTGTTGATACATCAACCATTTTCAACTCGTCCAAACTTGCGACTCTGCTGATGACAAGTTTTTCAATCCCATATCCCAAAGAGATCAGAAGGACAATGATCCCGACGCCAACCGACATACCCAACACTGTCACTAAGGATCGGGTTTTTCGCGCTCGTAGATTCTCAAATGCCAGATAGATTAGATACGAACGTTTAACTTCTGAAGGTCTCCAGGATTCCAGTTTGTTGATGATGAGGATATGGTAAGGATCCAGGAGTTTTCCAGGTTTTGAAAAGAGATTCCCCAGAAGATTCCCCATAACAGGAATCTTATGGATGAGTCGGAACATCTTTTCAAAAAGGAAAAAGATCAGAAGGAGAAAGAATGTAAAAAATAGGAATCCGAATTTAACCAGGTATTTTATGCGAGAAGGGATACTGCGGATGCACTGCAGGATAAGCTGAGGACTCAATAGGTTCGCGATAATCTTTTTCATTTGTTTCCCTGTTTTAACTTACTTAAAAAATCCCGATCGTGCACATTACTATCCATAGATATGTCCTTATCGGTTTTCTTGCCGTCAATACCTGCGGAGAATCTTTTTCCCCTTTCGGAAACTTTTTCTTCGACAACCTCTCCATCAATCATATGGATGATCCGGTTCCCATATTTCAAATATTCCAAATCGTGAGTCACCATGATGATCGTGATCCCTTTGTCATTGAAGGATAAAAACGTGTTGATCAGATCCCGTCCTGAGTTGGTATCAAGGTTTCCGGTGGGCTCATCCGCAACAATGAGTTTTGGATCCAGTGCCATGGCGCGAGCCAAGCTGATTTTCTGCTGTTGACCGGAAGAAAGCTCGGTTGGACGATAGTAGGCCCATTTATCCATCCCAACCAGAGTCAACGCCTGCATTGCCTTCTCGTCCAACACATGTTGTTCAAGGTTCAACAGATGCAGGGTAAACACAACGTTGTTGATGACGTTTAGGGAA
>PEZG01000063.1 GCA_002774185.1 Candidatus Roizmanbacteria bacterium CG09_land_8_20_14_0_10_41_9
GTTATTTTTGGCGTTAAATGGTAATATATGGTGTTTTTTGGTGAATATCTAGTTTCGTTTTCTGCTCCGGGCAGAATCATCTTACCAAAAAAGCTTAGAGAATTATTAAAAGGGAATATTTTTATTTTAACAAAAGGGTTTGATTTTTGCTTGGCTGGCTATGATAAGGAAGATTGGGAAGCGCGGGCAAGTGAACTGTTAACCGTATCATTGCTGGAACAAGACAACCTCGAGAAGAGAAGGTTCCTTTTTTCTTCGGCTGTGTATCTGGAGATTGATGACCAGGGTCGGTTTGTCATACCGAGGAACCTTATTAATTATGCAACGATAACTGAAAAAGTGCTGATTGTTGGCGTTGGCGACCATTTTGAAATATGGCAACAGAGTAAATGGGAGAAATATGCGAAAGGGAATAAGAATTAAAAGTTTAAAGTGCAAGGTTCAAAATTCCGTTTAGTTTTTTTAAATAATTTTTTAATTTTTAACTTTAAACTTTTAATTTGTAATGCATACACCCGTTCTTTTACAACAAGCGATAGAAGGATTGAGACTGAATTCTCAAGGTTTTTATATAGATGCAACCGTTGGTGAAGGAGGTCACGTAAGCGAAATGTTGAAGAAACAGACTCGCATTCTAGCAATCGATGCTGATAGCGAGCAGGTAAAGAGACTGAAAAACCGGTTTGGACATGATAAAAACCTCATTCTGGAGGTAGGGAATTTTTCCGAGATTGAACACATTGCAAAAAAACAGGGATTTTTTCCCGTAGACGGTGTGCTGTTTGATCTGGGTCTTTCCATGCGGCAACTGAAAGAAGGACATAGGGGTTTTTCCTACAAAGAATTGGATGATCCGCTTGATATGAGGATTGACGCCAATACTCTCCTTACCGCAGAAGAAATTCTCAGCCAAAAATCAGAAAAAGAACTGTCTGAGATTTTCTCAAAAAATGCCGAAGAAATTTTTTCGGAGAGAATTGCACACGCCATAGCTACAGCGAGAAGAAAGAAAGGGATAACTACGGTAGGAGAACTCGTCAGTATCGTTCAAAGCGCGCATAAAGGGATTAACAGGTCAACGGTTGCGCGTATTTTCCAAGCGCTCAGGATCGAAGTAAACGACGAGATAACCAATTTGAAAAAAGGATTGCAGGGGGCCTTATCGATCATAAAAAAACCGGGGGGGAGAATTGTAGTCATATCGTTCCATTCGCTTGAAGACAGGGTCGTTAAGTTGTTCGCGCGACAGCACCATATGAATATGTCAACGATGAAACCTAAAACAAAAGGTGCGAAAGCAGGATTTGAACGGAGTGCGACGTTACGAATTATTTCCTGTTAACCCTATGAAAAAAATACTCATATACTTTTTTTTATTCCTTTTGATTGCGGGGAATGTTTACTCGTTTGTTTCTGGTATTGAATTGGCAAACGAGATAGGCACGTTTGAAACAGAATCAAAGAGGATCCATCAGGAAAACATAGAGTTAGAGAAAAAGGCAACGACAATAAACTCGTTGCAGTATGCAGCTTCAATTGCCGCATCATTGGACTTTGTGAAACAAGCAGCGCCGATATACCTTAATAATCTTACCTACGCCTTAAATCGATAATTATGACCAAGGTAAAGATACTTCTTTTTTTCTTCCTAATCCTCAATCTTGCAATCATTGGAAAACTATTCTGCATACAAGTGTTACATTCCTATCCGTCTATCTCAGGCGACTATCTGAAAACCAAAAAAATATATCCGGAGAGAGGGAGAATTTACGATAGGAGCAAGCACCCTTTTGTTCTAAACCAGAATAGCTACCTACTATTTGCAGAGCCCAAGAAAATATCATCAAAGATAGAGTTATCAAGTAAGCTGGACGAAATCCTACACATGGGAGAATCAACACTAGAAGTCCGCATAGATGAGAGCAAGTACTGGGTAGCTTTGGCGAACGGCATCAACGAAGAGGAAAAAGACAAAATAAACAACCTTAAGTTAAAAGGGATTGGATTCGAATACGGGATGAAACGGTATTATCCCGAAGCTTCTCTTGCTGCGCACCTATTGGGCTTTGTAGGAAAAACCTCTGACTCAGGAGATATCGGATATTTTGGTTTGGAAGGATATTATGATAAAGATTTAAAGGGATTACCAGGTATCCTGGAATCCGAAAGGGATTTATTGGGCCGGCCGATTTTTATTGGTACTCAAGAGATCGTAAACCCTGAGAATGGACGGGATCTCATCTTGTGTATTGATAAATCTGTTCAGGAAATTAGCAAGAGAAAACTAAAAGAAGGGATGGAGCGTTACCAAGCAAAACAGGGTTGCGTTATTACTGCAGATCCCTATACCCTTCAGATATTGGGAATGGTGTGCCTACCGGACTTTGACATGGAAAAATATTATGAATTTACTGAAGAATATTTCAAGAATCCCTCTATTTCCGACGTATATGAACCTGGATCCATCTTTAAACCAATGGTTGTAGCTGAGGCAATTCAAGAAAAAAAAATAAAACCCGACGACATCTATAATGAAGAGGGTCCCATTCAGGTTGGAGAATATCGCATCATGACGTGGAATAACCAATATGAAGGGAAAATAAGCATCACGAGGATCCTTGAAAAATCGTCCAATGTCGGGATGGTATACATTGGGGAACGAATGGGTGAGAAAGCGCTATACGAAATGATGAAAAAATATGGATTCGGAGAACCAACAGGTATTGATCTCCAAGGGGAAGTATCCGGCTATATCAAAGAGAGAGAAAGTTGGTACCCAATAGATTATGCGACAGTAACCTTTGGTCAAGGGATTGCGGTAACTCCCATACAAATTCTCAGAGCGTTTTCTTCTGTGATAAACGGAGGGATGATCCTAAGACCGTACGTTGTCTGTAGTATCCGATCCCAGGATAAGCAACGCGAGGTAAAACCCAAAGTCGAAAGGATCATCGGTTCAAAAACTACATCAGAAATTCTAAAAAAAATGCTCACGTCCACTGTGGAACATGGCGAGTTCCAATGGGTCAAACCAAAAGGGTATACGATGGGAGGAAAGACCGGAACCGCACAAATACCCATAAAGGGACATTATGATCCCACAAAAACCATAGCCTCATTTATTGGTTTTGCTCCGGCTGACAAGCCTAAGTTTATCACCCTCGTGATTCTGCGCGAGCCTCAAGCTTCGCAGTGGGCCTCAGAAACCGCAGCTCCTTTGTTTTTTGAAATAGCAAAGGAATTGCTAGTTTACTATAATATAGCACCGGAATAACCCAATTAAAAGTTTAAAGTTCAAAGTGCAAAGTTCGAAATTGCAATTGAAAATTTAAAGTTTTCATTCAATTTTTAACGTTTAACTGTAACTTTGAATTTTTAATTTTAAATTTTAAACTTTGTAGAATAAATCTATATGTTGATACGGAGGCTGAAAAATATTACTCATCTATTACTTGCGCTCGCAGCAAATATCTATTACGGTTTCCCAAGCCGGAAAGTTACCGTGATTGGAATAACGGGGACTGACGGCAAATCCACTACCGTGCATCTTTTGTATCATATTTTGAAGGAATCGAGTCGAAAAGTTTCCATGGTATCTACAATCAGAGCCAACATTGGAGATTCGGTCATTGACACAGGACTCCATACAACTACTCCGAATCCTTTTCTGATCCAGAAGCTTTTGCGAAAATCCGCTGACCTTGGGGACGAATTTTTCATCCTTGAAGTAACTTCGCACGCTCTTGATCAAAATAGGATCTTTGGGGTACGATTTGCGATGGGAATCTTGACAAACGTCACACCCGAACACTTAGATTATCACAAAGATTTTGACTCATATATTAAGACGAAAAGCTTGCTACTGCTGCGTTCACGGGTCAGTCTCATCAATAGGGATGATTCCTCAACAAGAAAAGTTCTTGAGATCTTGAACAAATACAAAAAACCATGGTATGAGTATGGCGCGCATAAGAATGGATCCCTTCAAAGATATATTGAAAAGGAAATTCCCCTAGCAACAGGATATAACCTCTATAATTATATTGTTGCTTATGAGGTTGCCGTTCAGCTCGGGGTGAAATCAGAGGATGCGAAACATGCACTAAAAACCTTTCAACTGCCTGAAGGTAGGCTGGAAGTGGTATTTAATAAAAAATTCAAAGTAATCGTAGATTTTGCCCATACTCCTAACGCGATCCACAACGTGCTGGAAGTAATTCGCTCACTCCATATGCGTACAGGCAATCGATTGATCCATGTATTTGGAGCAGCAGGCCTTCGAGACTCACAAAAAAGACCCCTCATGGGAGAGAATTCGTCAACGTTCAGCGACGGCATCATTTTAACCGAGGAAGATTACAGGACTGAAGATCCGCTCGAAATATCCGCACAGATCGCCAAAGGAATAGAGAAAAACGGTTGGGTGTTCGTACCCCCTGAAAAGATGACGTTAGGGAACGGTAAAAAGTATTATACGGTAATCATAGATAGAAAAAAAGCCATAGAGAAAGCTCTGTCAATCGCGCAGAGTGGGGATGTAATCGTAATTACAGGAAAGGGACACGAGCAGAGTTTGTGTCGCGGAAAGAAAGAATTTCCTTGGAGTGACAGAAAAACCGTGCAAGAAATAGCAGTTAACACATGAATTTTTACCTATGATACGGTTCGACTCAGATCTAAATATTTTTTATCCTTCCCTTATCGCAGATAAGACGTTCTCATGTGGATTTACGACAAAGCTTTGTGGAGATATGCGTAGGACTGAAAATATCTCAGCGTTTTTTTCGTCAGCCAACCTTTTTCCAAAGACCATGGTGCTTCCTGAGCAGATTCACTCTGTGAATATTGCGGTTTTTGATCCATTCAAAGAGCAAACTTACCCAATTGAGATTCTGGAGGATACGGACGCGGTACTTACGAGTTTGGCGCACGTCGCCCTCATTGTAAGGACGGCAGATTGTGTGCCAGTAATTTTCATCGATAAAGAAAAAAATATTTTAGGAATCTCTCATCAAGGTTGGAGGGGCACATTGAAAAAACTCGTATGTCTCGTCATCGAAAAGATGAAAGAACTCGGATCAAAGCCCGAAAACATACAGGCTTCCATAGGTCCATCCATAAATGACTGTTGCTACAGCATAGATGAAGATAGGCGATACCAATTTTTGTCCGAGTTTAACGGTTATTCGAACAGGGTGCTTCTTTCCAGACGGGGACAGACCTTTTTAAACTTGCCCCTCTTGAATTACCTTTTACTGATTGAGTCGGGGATACGAAGGGAAGCGATAGATTACTTTCCATTCTGCACGTGTTGCGACGAAGAACGATTTTTTTCCTACCGTAGGGACCATAAGAAGAATTACGGGAATATGTTACATTTTATTGTAAGGAATTGACAAATTATGCAAGGCTACAAAAATATTTTTCTCGTTGGGATCAAGGGCGTATGTATGGCAAACATCTCTCTTGTTTTGAAAAAAATGGGGCGACAGGTGAGCGGATCCGATGTAGCAGACGAGTTCATTACGGATGAATTATTAAAAGAAAATAACATCCCGTTTTTCATCGGGTTTGAAAAAAACAAGCTTCCGGAAAATACTGACCTGGTTATCTATTCATCCTCCCATTCTGGTGATCACAACCCTCAGGTATTGGAAGCGAAAAAAAGAGGGATTGACACGATGTCTCAAGCGCAAGTTTTGAAAGAACTCACCCAGTCATTCCATACATCTATTGCAGTGTGCGGGTCCCATGGGAAAACTACGACAGCTTCCCTTTTATCGTATGCCCTAATCCAACTCAACGTCCAGCCTTCGTACATAGTGGGAACTTCAAAGTTCAATTCAATCTGGGGGGGCGATTATGCGGGTCACACCACGTTCGTGATTGAGGCCGATGAATACG
>PEZG01000009.1 GCA_002774185.1 Candidatus Roizmanbacteria bacterium CG09_land_8_20_14_0_10_41_9
GCTTACAGACATTGACAGCGAAATTAAATCCGGGAACACATTTTCCTATGCGTTGAAAAAATACCCGCAGTATTTTCCAAACCTTTATATCGCGTTGGTAAAATCCGGAGAAGCTTCTGGAAAATTAGGCGAAATACTTCTCAAACTAGCAGAGAACCTAGAAAAAGAGCGTGAGTTTAAAGGTAAGTTAAAAGGTGCCCTTACCTATCCCCTTATTGTTGTCGTGGCAATGTTCATCGTTATGTTTATTATGGTTACGTTTGTTATTCCAAAACTTCTTGGGTTATATAAAGATTTTAAAGTCGAATTACCCCTCACCACAAAGATTCTTATCGCGATATCCAGCTTCTGCACGCAGTTTTGGCCGGTAATCATTCTGGGTGCCTTTTTTGGATACGTATTTCTTCAACGGTATTTAAAAACCAGCGTAGGAAGGCTTATGAAGGATCAGCTCATGTTCAAGATTCCCGTAATAAGTAATGTTGTCAAAATTTCCGCATTAGTGAATGCAACAAGAACACTCTCCATTCTCATTGCTTCAGGAGTTTCAATATTGGAAGCTTTGTCCATCATTATCGATACTACAGACAATATTATTTATCAGAAAGCTTTTAAAAATATCCTGAAACAGGTGGAAAAGGGACAATCGTTGGGAACCGCTCTTGATCAGGAAGGGATATTCCCCCCCATCCTCGTTCAAATGGCTCTTGTTGGAGAGCAGACAGGGCATTTGGATGATACCCTCATGCGGTTGTCTAAATATTTTGAGATGGAGTCAGAACTGGCAATAAAAGCAGTTACGACCCTGATTGAGCCGGTAATTCTCGTTTTCTTAGGTGTGGGGGTAGGTTTCCTTGTTATGTCGGTAATCACTCCGATATACAACCTGACGAGTTCGTTTAAGTAATATTCAGTCTCTTGCAATTTGTCGGGCTCGGTATGTTTCCACTCGTCTTTTAATTTCAGGAAAATCATCGATCTTGTACGACTGCATAAATGAGGACGCCGCATGCTTTGTTTTTTCAATGAGTTTCAAGTCGGTCAAAGAAGCTACCTTTAAATCCATGTATCCGTGCTGTTTGGTCCCAAACATATCTCCAGGACCCCGAGCCCGAAAATCGTATTCTGCAAGTTGGATGCCGCTTTGCGTACGGCAGAAAAAATGCAACCTTGAAAGAACAGGCTTCTCTTCTTTGCCTGTAAAAAGGAAACAATAGGATTGCGCACTCCCCCGGCCTACTCGTCCGCGAAGTTGATGCAATTGGGCAAGTCCGAAACGCTCTGCACCCTCGATTAACACAATCGTTGCATTTGGGATATCTATCCCGACCTCAACGACCGGTGTTGTCACCAAGATATCGTACTCATGTTTTTTAAACTCTTCCATGATACGGTCTTTTTCCTTTGGTTTCATTTTCCCGTGTAAGAGCCCCACATTGAATCCCGAAAATACCTCATTTTTAAGATGCTCAAACTCGCTTTTTACTGCCCTCACGGATTTCATGGTTTCCATTTGCGATTCCTCAATCAACGGACACACGATGAATATCTGTATACTCTCTTCCCTGATTTTCTTTTTCATCCAGAGATATCCGGAGTTTCTTTTGGCAAGAGGAACGAGATACGTTTTTACCGGAATGCGACCTTTTGGCATTTCGTCGATCACTGAAAGATCCAGTTCTCCATATAGGGTTAGTGCGACGGTCCTGGGAATCGGAGTTGCAGTCATCGTCAATAGATGGGGGGAACCCCCTTTTTTCTTGAGGAGAGATCTCTGCATGACTCCAAATCTCTGCTGTTCGTCAATGACCACCAACCCGACTTTTCTAAACGCCATATTCTGACTGATAAGCGCATGAGTACCAATGACGATATCGAAGTCCAGTGGGTTCTTTTTTAGTTTTTTGGATCCGGTATGTAATCCGACTCGGAAAGGAGTATTTTTAAAAAGGAGACAGAACGTTTGATAGTGTTGAGTGGCTAGGATTTCCGTTGGAGCCATAAGTAAGGTTCGTGTTCCATTCAGTAAAGCGATCAAGCTGGCGATTCCCGCGACAACGGTTTTGCCTGACCCGACATCTCCCTGGATAAACCGATTCATAGGTTTTACATCTAGCATATCCGTTTTCACTTCCTCAACCACGCGTTTCTGGGCCGAAGTTAATTCAAATGGGAGCTCAGAAACAAATGTACTTAGTTTTTTTTCTTGCTCGCCCTTTAGGGTGAAGCGATAGTCAGGTTTTTGTAAAGCCCATTCTTTTTTCAAAAGATGAGAGGAGAGTTGAATGATGAATAGCTCATCGGATGCGAGTCTTTCCCGCGCGCGCTCCGACGCGCTAAGCGACGAGGGAAAATGGATTTGGCGCAGTGCGCTATCGACATCAGTGAGTTCGTTATCGCGGACGATTTCAACCGGAAGGTACTCCGGAATCTTTGGGATAGACACCAAAGCTCGATACATTTTTTCTCGGATCGTCCTTGTGGAAAGACCATAGGTTTCCGAATAAACGGGAACGATCCGTGCGGTATGGATAGTCTCAGAAGATAACCTCGGTATAACTTCATACTCTTTTGGCTGGATCGTTAATCGGGAAAAGGATTTGTCCGCCGTACCGGAAACAGATAAAAAGCTTCCAACTTTTAAAATTCGAGTCAAATACGGTTGGTTGTACCAGATAATCTCAATAGTTCCGGTATCGTCTTGAAGGGTAACTTTCTGGATGGTAATCCTGCTTCTCGTATATTGGTTTTTTACGTTGGCGATCATTCCTTGCACGGTGATGGTTTCTCCCGGCTGTACCCTACCGATTTTGGAAAGGATAGAAAAATCTTCATACCGAAACGGGACGTAGTTAATCAGATCATAGACCGTATGGATATTGAGATGTTTTAATTTTTTTATGGTAAGGTGGCTGGTGTTCGGAAGCGATTCAATCCCTTGGTTCAACATCATATCAAACCATGGTTATCTTATAAAAAGCATAGGTGCAAAAGATGTCAGGATAAGAAGGATAGATGAAACCACAACAATGATTTTCCATACGTTTTCTTTTTTCATTCGCCGTATACTCACCATACACAATATTATATACTATTTCCATGTATAGCTCGCGAAGAATGTCCATACGCAGACAGTATATGAAACAGAGGCTTATCTACCTCGCGTTGGTATCCCTCATCGGTTGCATCGTCGTTGGGTTCATCTTCTCTTTCCTTATATTCGCATGGTATGCAAAAGACTTGCCCTCTCCTGGGAAGCTGTCCCAGACGAGCGGGTACTCGACGGTGTATTATGATAGGGATGGCAAAACCCTTTACGAGATGTATAAGGACAAAAACAGGGTTCCCGTAAAATTTTCGGAAATGTCAACGTACCTAAAACAAGCAACGATCGCGGTTGAAGACAAAAATTTTTATAAACATAAGGGGATATCTGAAGGAGGGATCTTACGTGCCGCTTTTAACATCGTCTTTAAGGGGAGATTAGAGGGAGGTTCGACCATTACACAGCAGCTTATCAAGAATGTGCTCTTGGATGCACGCAGAACCCCGTCAAGAAAAATAAAGGAAATGATCCTTGCTTTTGAAGTGGAGAGGCGATACACCAAGGACCAGATGCTCGAGATGTATTTGAACGAAGCTCCCTACGGTGGAAGTTACTATGGGGTGGGTACGGCATCCCTGGGGTATTTCGGAAAACAACCAAAGGATCTTAATTTAGTCGAATCCGCCATCGTAGCAGGACTTCCCCAGAATCCCCCTTACTATTCTCCCTATATCGGAAAAAACGACGCCTGGAAATTTCGCGCACAGGATGTCTTGCGTAGGATGAGGGAAGATAAATATATAACGAAAGAACAGGAAAAAGACGCCCTTAAGAAGCTTGAAGCTGTTCGGTTTACCTCACCCAAACTCGCCATCAATGCACCCCACTTTGTTTTCTTCGTGAAGGATCAGATCGAACAAGAATATGGAGGCAAACTGATTGAGCAGGGGGTTAAAATAAAAACGACCCTTTCCCTAGAAGTCCAAAAAATTGCAGAAAAAGTAGTCAAGGAGGAAATTGGAAAACTCGAAGACTATAATGTGGGAAATGGGGCGGTGGTAGTACTTGATTCGAAAACCGGAGAAATCCTCGCCATGGTTGGATCCTATGACTTCAATGACGAAAAATTCGGGAAGTTCAACGCGGCACTGGGGCTTCGGCAGCCGGGATCATCGATAAAACCAATCACCTATGCTCTTGCTTTTGAAAAAGGGTATACTGCAGCGACTCCCATTATGGACGTGAAGACCGTCTTTCCCAATCAAGGCGATAAAGATTACATTCCAGAGAACTATGATGGCAAATACCGTGGCCCTATGCAGCTGCGATTTGGTTTGGGAAACTCAATAAACGTCGCTGCGGTAAAACTTCTAGCGATGGTCGGAATACGGGATTTCCTCCAGAAAGCTTCTGATATGGGATTGGGAGGATTTGCTCCAACCGATGAAAATATGGCAAGATATGGTTTGGCAGTCACGCTCGGAGGAGGAGAATCCACGTTGTTGGATATGACCTGCGCCTTCACAATTTTTGCGAACAGTGGATTAAAAAAGGAAATATCCTCTTACGTTGAGGTAACGGATTTTAAGGGGAAAACCATCTACAAACAAGTGCGTGCGAAAGAAAAAAAAGTATTTTCTCCGGAAGTCGCTTTTCTGATTTCCCATATACTCTCCGATAACAATTCCCGGTTAGCAGTGTTTGGCCCCAATTCCTACCTAAATATACCAGGGAAAACCGTTGCAGTGAAAACCGGAACCACGGATGATAAAAAGGATAACTGGGCAATAGGATATACGAAGGATATCACCGTTGGAGTATGGGTGGGGAATAATGACAACTCAGCGATGAATCCAAAGATTGCGTCCGGCGCAACCGGAGCATCCCCTATTTGGTATCGGATCATGGGCGAACTTCTAAAAACCTATCACGATGGGATCATGGATAAACCCAACAAGGTAAAGACAGTAGAGATCGATGCACTGTTTGGTGGGTTACCAAAGGAAGGCTATCCAACACGCTCTGAATATTTCATTGAAGGAACAGAACCGAAGGATGTATCCTCCTATTATAAAAAGCTGAAAATTTCGAAGTCCAATGGAAAATTAGCGAATGAGGTCGAAATAAAAACAGGTAATTTTGAGGAGAAAGAATTCATCGTAATAACAGAAAATGATCCGGTTTCTACCGATGGAAAGAACCGATGGCAGGAGACGATTAATGCATGGGAAAAAGATCAATCGGATTCAAAATACCATGCTCCGACCGAAACATCAGACTCATCCTCAGATTCCGTCATCGTCTCGATAAAGAATCCTTCGGATAAACAAACGCTCACGTCAAAGGATGTCGAGGTTAAGGTTAAAATAACCTCGATAGAACCGATTAAAAACATTAAGATGTATCTGAACGGTCAAGAAATAAAAAGTATTGATGGGGATAATAAAGAGATTAACGAATCCATCTCTCTAGAAGATGGGGTATACGAATTGAAAATAATAGCGTGGAATCAAAAAGATAAGAATGGGGACTCAACGATTAGATTCGGAATAAATAAGCCGTGGGATTATGCGACGCCAACCCCGGCGTCTACGCCAACTATTTCCTCATCGCCCGCTGATTAATTTAAGAATAAATTCAAATAACAAAGTTCAAATAACCAATCAAGTTCAAATAACAAATCACAAATATTAAAACGTTTTAGATTTTATTATTTGAATTTTGTATTTGATTTGTAGATTTGAATTTTGTGATTTGTGATTCGACTCTTAAATCTTGAATCCTAAATCT
>PEZG01000053.1 GCA_002774185.1 Candidatus Roizmanbacteria bacterium CG09_land_8_20_14_0_10_41_9
GAGTTTGTGGCATGGGTCCATCCGGGGCTGAGACAACAAGGATTGCTCCATCCATCTGCGCCGCACCCGTAATCATATTCTTTATGTAATCCGCATGTCCTGGGGCATCAATATGCGCATAGTGTCGTTTCTCAGTTTCATACTCTGAATGATGAAGGTTGATCGTTACTCCTCGTGCTTTTTCTTCTGGCGCTTTATCAATTTCCTCATATTTCAAAAATTTTGCGAGCCCTTTCTTTGATAGTACGTAGTGAATAGCTGACGTTAACGTGGTTTTACCGTGATCTACATGTCCAATTGTCCCAATGTTCAAATGGGGTTTTTTCCTCTCAAAAACTCCTTGTGCCATGGTTTTTTATATAAATTAATAAATAAACTAACCTAATAGTCTAACTTACAATTATATAGAGATGTAAAAAAAAATGCAACAGCTAAAATGCTGTTGATTTTTAGTTATATATTTGACTATCATAAATTGTATGGGTAAAAAAGTCAAGACGTTCCTACATGTTTTCGTTCGGAGTCTTATCCCAGAAGTCGATTATTATAGAAAGCTTATCAAAACCCATTTTTGTTTTTCCATAAAATATTATATCTCCTTGATCCTCGTTCTGAATCTTCTTTTTATCTTATTTGTCTTTATAAGACTAAACCCTTTCAAGATGAAAACCCTCCTATCTAACCTCGTCAAAAGTGTCCAAAAATACCCTAAGGAGTTGAGGATCGAGATTAGAAACGGATCGCTAAAAACCAACTATGGTCGTCCCTATCTTCTGTGGCTTGACTATGATGATAAGAAATACCTCCTTCTTGTTGTAGACGAGTTTGCAACGCCCGAACAGATAGCACAATATCGATCCTACATGCTCCTCACCTCAAACCGTGCGATCGCCCGACGGGTTTTTTTGGGGGGAAACCTATCACAGTATTCCTTAAAAAAATTCGAGGATCAAACCATCACCTATACGACAGCGCAGGAAGTCGTCAGTTCGTTCCAGAGGGTGATTCAATTCCTCCCTATACTATATATAGGTATATTATTAATCTCCCTAATTTTGATCCCGTTATTTTCTTTTGGGATAACTTCGCTTTATGTATTCCTATCAAGCGTAGTTGTGTATTATTTTCTTAAATACGGAGCAAAAAAATCTATCCGGTTCCGAAAAACACTCCAAGTATCCCTCCACGCCATTACACTACCCTTGCTGTTGGATTATGGTCTGATCATGTTTAATCTAAGCAGCAAGTCTCTCCCCTTCTTATTTTTCTTCCTTTCTCTGATCTTCGTCGGAGGAGGAGTCTACGAAGCATATTTGGACTATGATGGAAAATAGGACACCTCTCATCTGCTACAATATTCACAATGAAAAAAGACCCCATTGATGAAAAAAAATTGAACAGGGATCAAAAACTAGCAGTAGAATACAATACGGGGCCACTGCTGATCATAGCCGGTGCCGGCACTGGAAAAACCCATACTCTTGTTGAGAAAATCACATTCATCATCCGTAACAATCTCGCGAAACCAGAAAACATATTGGCACTCACCTTTACGGAGAAAGCCGCTGCGGAAATGGAAGAGAGAGTCGACAAGGCAGTTCCCTACGGATACTTCCAGATGTGGATCTCAACATTCCATGCATTTGCAGAACGAATCCTGAAGGATGAAGCCGCACATATCGGCTTGCCCTACGATTTTCGACTCCTCACGCAAGCAGAGTCCATCTTGTTTTTGAAGTCCAACCTATTCTTGTTGGATCTGCACTACTTTAGACCTTTGGGAAATCCTCATAAATTCCTTGACGCCCTAAACCAGCATTTCTCCAGACTCCAGGATGAAGACGTAGCCCCGGAACAATATAAGCATTGGGCGCAGAAATTACGAAACCGCCCCACGTTAACCGCCGAAGAGATAGAAAAATACAAAGAACTCGCCGGTGCCTACGTGACCTATCAAAAACTCAAGATGAAAGCAGGAGTTATGGATTTTTCAGATCTCGTCTTCTATGCGTTACAGTTGTTCAAAAAAAGACCCAGTATCCTAAAAAAATACCAAGAACAGTTTTCCTATGTACTGGTGGATGAATTTCAAGACACCAACATCGGTCAGTATTCGTTAATAAAACTCCTGTGTCCTCCCCGAAAAAGTTCAAAATTAACCGTCGTGGGAGATGACTCACAAGCGATTTACAAATTCCGAGGCGCATCCATATCCAACATACTTACGTTCATGAAGGATTACCCCGATGCTAAACAAATCACCCTTAGAAACAACTACCGCTCTAATCAGAAAATTTTAGATGCGGCATATGCATTAATCAAACACAATGACCCAGATACGCTCGAGGCACGTTTAGGGATTTCGAAAAACCTTGTTGCCGAAAAAGCTGATCGTTCCCATGCCTTGGAGTATTTTTATGCCAAAAACGTAGAGGAAGAGGCGGACTACGTAGCAAAGTGTATCCTTTCTTTGAAAAAGGAAGGGAAAGAAGACTTACCTTATGCGTATTCGGATTTTGCGATTCTTGTACGCGCAAATAACCACTCCAGCCCATTCATACATTCACTCGTGCACCATGGGATTCCGTATCAGTTTTTAGGACCCAGCATGTTATTTAAACAACCAGAGGTAAAAGACCTTATCGCCTATCTAAGGGTACTTTATGATCTAGAAGATACGGTCTCTTTGTACCGAGTCTTAACAATGTCGATTTTCTCTCCTGATCAAAAAGATATCAGTTTACTTCTTTCGTTCTCTAAAAAAATCCACCGGTCGCTCTTCCTTGCTATCGAAATATGTCTGTCTTTTTTTGAAAAAGAAATCTATAAAAAGGAGTTTGAAATCTATAAACCACATCTCCCTTTTATTTCCGAGGAAACCCGAGCGCAGTTACTATCCATATATAGGATGATAAAACGTCATCTCTCTCTCATAAAAAAAGAGTCCGGGGGCCAAATACTTTACTATTTTCTGGAAGATACAAAATATCTGCATTCCCTCATATCCTACAAAACTGAGGCGGAAGAGCGTAAAGCTCTAAATATATCCAAATTTTTTAACCGGTTAAGAGCATTCGAAGACACGCATGAAGACGCATCGCTCTTCGCTATCGTTGATTATCTCGAAATGTGTATGGAGTTGGGAGATTCCCCATGGACTGCGGAGGATGATAAAACATCGTATGATGCCGTAAATATTCTAACGGTTCACGGAGCAAAGGGACTGGAGTTCCGTATAGTTTTTGTCGTTAATTTGAGCCAGGGAAGATTCCCTACGTACTCAAAAAAAGAAATCCTACCCATACCCCAAGAGCTCATCAAAGAAATACTCCCTGAGGGCGACTACCACGTCCAGGAGGAAAGAAGACTATTTTATGTTGCGATGACCCGCGCAATGGACAGGGTTATTCTTACATCATCCCAATTTTATGGAGAGGGTAAGCGCGAGCGAAGAATTTCAACATTCGTCCCGGAGTCACTAGGCTCCTCCCTGTTGAAAAAGTTGGAGGATATAAAAAAAGAAGAGAAAAATCAGCTATCGATTTTTGACTTTAAAAAACCCGATGAGCCCCTGGCAAAACAAACATATCTATCGAACATCTATTCGTTCTCACAACTGGAATCGTATGAACTGTGTCCTCTCCAATACAAATACCGGTATGCTCTCCGAATCCCGACGACTCCTTCTTCTGCGGCTTCATTTGGAGACACGATTCATCGCGCGCTCCAAATTTTTTATCAGGAATTTTTAAAAGACTCCCACGTTGGGAAGAATCGACTCATAGAGTTATATCACACCGTATGGAGTCCTATCGGATACGCCTCGTATGCTCATGAGCAGCGAATGAAAAAGGAAGGGGAACGGATGTTAACCTCGTTCTTCCAGACGTTTCATACTAAAAAACTTCACCTATTAGCATTGGAAAAATTCTTCAAGGTTCGGATCCATAAAAACCTGTATCTTTCAGGCAAAATCGATCGGGTTGATAAAAAGGAAAAAGGGGGAATCGAGATTATCGACTATAAGACCGGGAAAAAACCCGAGGATAAATTATTGAAAAAAAGTTTGCAACTTTCGATATATGCTCTCGCGGCAACGAACCAAGCGTTGTTTGGAAAAAAACCAAATGAAGTACATCTCACCTTTTATTATCTTCAAGATATGGAAAAGGTATCTATCCAGCGAACCGAAAAAGAAATAGCAGATGTGGTTGATCAAATAATTGCAGATATTGAAAAAATCCGGACAAGCGAGTTTTCTCCCTCTGTGGGACGTTGGTGCGACTTCTGTCCGTATCGAATGATCTGCGAGGCGTGGCAATAGGGGATGGGAATAGTGTATAATTGGGAAATGACTAAATATCTTGTCAAATCAAGATTTTTTAATGATTTGTGCGATAAATTCATTCCCCTCCTGAGCTGGGTCCTTATTACTTTACCGCTATGGCTTTCCCCCTTTCATCCCGCAGTAGTAGCCTATTTCATTATCACATTTGATATTTATTTCTTTTACAAGTGTATTAAAACCGCTTACTACGCGAGCATATCTTATAGGCAAATCATTAGCTGTTTTAAGGTAGACTTCTCAAAAAAAATCAAACCCCATGTAAAATTGTCGGAGATTTACCATTTTGTCATCATACCGAACTATCAGGAACCCTTATATAAACTCGAGTCCAGCATTGTTTCAATTACTAAATCCGACTTCCCTCTTAAGCACATCATATTGGTCCTTGCGTTTGAACAGAGGGAACAAGAAGCAATAAGGAAAGCGCATATCCTGAAAAAAAAATTCAAATACTTTTTTAACGACGTCATCGAGTCCTACCACGTCCTCTGCGAGAATGAAATTCCGGGTAAGGCAAGCAACCAAACTTCTGCTGCAAAAATCGTTGACTCCTACGTTCAAAAAAACGGCTGGGATAGAAAGAATATCCTCATTACCATCAGTGATGCGGACAGCCATTTTTCAAAGAATTACTTTTCGTATTTGACGCATGAATTTTTCAAAGATAAAAACCGGCTGTTTAAATTCTATTGGGCTCCGGTTCTCCTTTATAATAACTTTTGGCAACTGCCATTTTTTGTAAGAATCCAGGCAACATTATCATCTATCCTGCGACTCGCATTTTTATCTGAACGCGAAAACCTGATTCAGATATCGACCTATTCAACGAATCTGTGGTTGCTTAAAGAGGTTAACTTTTGGGATGTTGACATCATCCCTGAAGATTGGCATATTTTCTTTCAGGCGTTTTTTACGTTTGGAGATAAAATAAAAACCATGCCTCTTTACACGATTGTGAATGGAGATGCGGTCTATTCTGGAGGAATAATTAAAACGCTTCTGAATCGATACGAACAAGAAAAACGCTGGGCATGGGGAGTAAGCGACGTGGGATATACCTTGAGAAAATTTTTTACCACCCCCCACATTAACCCCGTCACAAAACTAAAAAGAATTCTATACCTTGCAGAGAACCACCTATTTTGGCCTACGTCATTTTTTATCCTTACGATAAGCGCATCTATTCCTCCATTAATTAATCCTATTTTTAAAAGAACTGTCTTGGGATTTTTACTTCCCCAATTGTCCGGACTCATCCTCACCCTTTCTTCATTGATGCTTGTTTTATACATGTATCTCGATATTAAACTAAGGAAAAAAATTAAGGTGGACACAGAGATAAAAAATATGCCATTCCTCATCATCCAATGGTACCTTCTCCCCGTAATCTCATTCCTGCTTTCCTCACTTCCTGCACTCGATGCACACACAAGATTGTTATTTG
>PEZG01000012.1 GCA_002774185.1 Candidatus Roizmanbacteria bacterium CG09_land_8_20_14_0_10_41_9
TGGGCGGCCTGCCTGCCGGCAGGCAGGGATTCAATCCGCAAAATCCTCTGGATTTTGCTCAAAGAAAGTTCGGATTTCGTCCAATAGACACCACAAGACAGGGATTTGATATACTTTGAGTTGAATTGGAGCCGTAGTTCACCGGTTAGAACGCGATCCTTATAAGATCGATGCAGAAGGTTCGATTCCTTCCGGCTCCACAAAAAAAGATTTACTCTTGTGCTGAGGCTCAGAGTCGAACTGAGATCTGAGGTTTTTCAGACCCCCGCCGTGACCACCTTGGCTACCTCAGCTAACGAAAATAAATTATATCATCTTTGCCCGCTAATACAAAATCTCTTCTCGTAGAAGAAGTTTTGTGGCAGAATTATTTTTTGAACCCTCAATGTTAAAAATGCGCTCCGTAGCCTGTTGGGTTACTATGAGTAAACCAGAAATGTCCGGGACCGTACTCGGGATCTTTCCCCTGATCCATGATCACAGCAAATTGTCCCCATATTCCATATGCTCCTTCTGGTACAAGGCTCAGATCGTTGGCATAATCACCGATCCAGACGATCTTATAGTGCCACACTGCTCCTGAGCCACCGTTCATCCCATTCCACTCGTTATTTTCCCATGCTCGATATGGAGGGTTAAGCCAATTTTCCGCGTTCCCTCGATCCCATTCCGCATTCCATTTCATCACAATTTTATCATCAGAATACACACCGCACCAATCACGGGCTTGTTGTTCTGTCCAACTATATTTTCCCATACCCCAACCAACGCACGTACCATTAAATACTCTCGCATTGCGATTGTATCCATATGGGTCAAATCCGGTTTCTTTTGCCACTACAGGGTTTAATACGAACAGGAATGACATCACTCCAAGTAATATTGCAAATTTTTTCATATTTCTCACCTCCCTTCTGTTGTTGATTATATGATACAAAAAAAGCAAAGGTCAAATAAGAAGAGAGAATGGTATAATATTTTCATCGCGCGGGCGTAGGGCTATTTATCAAAACTTGCGGGATTAGTACAGTGGCAGTACGCCGCCTTGCCAAGGCGGAGGCGCGAGTCCGATTCTCGTATCCCGCTCACTAGAAAGCGTTTTCTAGGCCCTGAAAGTAAACAGATCTCTTCTGAAGTTTAAATATAAATGTAGATTGTACCATTTTGCAACGGCCGTGACAAAGTGAGACAAATCGTGACGAATGGGCGTAGTCGAAGCTTAAAGAATTTTTTTATTTAACAAATATTGAAACCAGCTTTAGATAGGGTTGATTTGGGAATTCTTAAGTCTCCTTCTGCAAGAAATTCTTAAAATATTGTGTTAGATTGAGGATATGAATTACAAAGGAGTAATTATTGAAGAAAGTCTGGGTAATAAGTCGGTTTTGAAAAAAGTAAAAATTATCAAAACTAAGGTTGAACCCATAAAACCTAAACATAAGACGCCCTGGCTGAAACAGTGGACTCTTCATTCCGTTGAAATACCAGAGGAAGAGGGCGAGCAGATTGCTTATACAATTAGTTATTCATTTGATCCAGAACATCCAGATTGGTATGCGGACTATCAAAACGATAAGTACCATTTCGTCATTTATGCGGGTAAAGTTTTTAAAGTAGATTTGCAAAATCCCATCCTCTATAAAGATGCGAAAGAATACGGAATTTCCAAAGGCATACCTGAATATCAGGTTGATTTTGCGCCCGCCTTCAAAAATCCATGCTGAAAAATATCCGATTTCAAACAAGAATTTCTGATTTTATAAAAAGTGGAAAATTGTTAGCATTCGTCTATAACATAAGACACGCCTATCCGGATCCAAACGATCCCCATACGTTTTTGGAAACCGATTATGATGATCCTGAAACAATCGATTGCTTTACAAAACATTTGAAAAACTGCGGATTCCCTGTCCTCTCCCTTGAGGCGACTGCGGATGTAGAAGAAAAACTTGGGGAGAAAAAGGAAGATATCGGTTTGGTTTTCAACTATTCAGAGGCAATCATTGAGGGTGACCGGAAAAAACAAATCACTTCTGTTTGCGAGAAGTTAGGTATTTCCTTTACTGGTCCGTCGGATAAAACCCAAGTATTGGCAAGGAATAAAGCAAAGGCAAAATCCGAGATGAAGAAACACGGAATATCAGTTCTTCCGGATCAGGTTTTTTCAGATTCTAGCGAACCACTTGCTTCCAATATGCGTTTTCCATTAATCGTTAAGCCAATCGGTCAAGGTTCATCAGCGGGAATTACAAACAAAAGCGTTGTTGAAAATGAAAAAGAGTTGAGAAAACAATTGATCGAAGTTATTGGACGCTTCAACGATTCCGCAATAGTGGAGCCGTTTATAACGGGGCGGGAATTCTCAATTGCACTGATCGGAAATCCTCCCCAAATTCTTCCCATTATCGAGCCGAACTTAAAATCCTTGCCCAAAGGATACGTAGCCATTGATTCGCTGGAGGTGAAATGGCTCTATGAGGAGGAAGCTCAGGATCATCTCATGTGTCCGGCAATCCTAGACCCCGATTTGAAGGCAGGAATAGAGAAAACGGCGCGTCAGGTTTGGGACTCTCTTGAGTTGAAAGATCTTTGCAGAATCGATACCCGATGCGACGAAGACGGGAACCTTTATGTCCTTGAGGTGAATTCCCCACCCGGGCTTATCCCGCCGGAAATTTCTACGACCAGTTATCTTCCGTTGGCTGCGCGGAAAGCTGGGATCGAATACGATAACCTCCTGAAAACCATCGTTGCATCTGCCCTACTTCGGTATAGTTGATTCACGATTCCGTGTCTTTGCTCCGGACGTAAAATATTTTACGGACTATCTTAATAGTTTAAGTCGCAATAACAATAAAAAAGGTTTGACATATTTTCTCATTTTTGTATATTGATTTTTATTAGTTACTTTGCATTCTTTCGATGATATTTAAAGTATCCAGACATCTAAAAAAAATAGCGAAGAAAAGTCCTGCTGTTAAAAAGCAGTATTACGTTTCCGATATTGAAGGCAAAGACGTGTCATACCTTTCTGATCCGCTCCTTGAGGAGGAACATACTAAGGTGAGGGGCCTTATTCATAAGTATAAAAACCGCGTACTGATTCTTTTGACGCTAAACTGCGCCGCATACTGCAGGTTTTGCACAAGAAGGCGCGACGTTTCCCAAGTGATGAAAGGAGTGATTACGGAAAACGATTTGAAAAGGATGAAATCATATATGGAAAAGCATCCGCAGATAAAAGAGATTATCCTTTCGGGCGGAGATCCGTTTACCGTCCCCGCTCTTTTGGAAAAAGCTTTAAAGATGTTTTCCAGTATGCCGCAGATAAAAGTAATACGGATAGGGACCCGGATCCCGGTTTCAGACCCCAAAAAAATAGACAAAAAACTTATAAAAATACTATCCGTAGTCAAAAAGCAGCCACTCTACGTCATGATTCATTTCGAACACCCCGACGAGATAACAAAAGAAACGGAACAGGCGGTTCTGAGACTAAGAAAATCCGGAGCAATCCTGTTTTCCCAATCAGTTTTCCTCAAGGGAGTGAATGATTCGTTCGACACTCTTTACGTTTTGTTTTCAAGACTGATTGAGATAGGGGTAAAGCCGTATTACCTTTTTCGGTGCGATCCGGTGAAGGGCACAGAGCATTTTATCGTGGATATCCGCAAAGAGATCGAAATCGCATCCAAGCTTAGACGAAATCTCAGCGGCTTGGCCAGTCCGATGTATATTATTGATGTGCCTGAAGGAAATGGGAAAGTGCCCGTTCCCTTAAATTTTTGGGATTTTAAACTAGAAGAATATAGAGATTTTGAAGGAAAGGCGATAAAAACAGGGAAGTTTAATACAGGTTAAGGATTTTTTCAAACGCTTCCTTGTCGGATTTGTAGGTAAGGGTTTTCCTAACTTCATCCTCGGCGACAAATTTTGCGTCGCACATTTCCCAATCGTGATCCTTCGGATCACCGGCTACATATTCCATCAGGAAATAATATACGGTTTTGGCTATGCGGGTATTTTTGAGAACGTAAAAATAGGATGTTTTCACCGGTTTTGGATTTGCAATTTTTGCTTCAACCCCTCCCTCTTCTTTCACCTCGCGCCTCGCTGCATCCTCCATTGCCTCGCTGTCTTTAGTGTCTCCAACCAATCCTTTTGGGAATACCCACCCTTTATGCTGCGAATGTTGGGTGATAAGCCACTCTATCTTATTTCCTACTTTTCGATACACGATTCCTCCGGCCGACACCTCATTTTTTGTCTTCATAGTACTGTCCTCCCATCTCGTATTGAAAAATCGGTTTGCGGATCGGACCGATAAAGAGTTGATGGGCAATCGCCTTTAAAGATTTATACAAGCTGAGGAGAAGACCTTCCTTTTCAAACCTGCGGGTTGAAACATACAGGATAGGCGTTTTGAAGACCTCAAATTTCGCGCCAAGTTTATGTGCTTTCTGTATGAGATTGAAATCTTCTCCAAATACGATAGAATCATCAAATCCCTTGATTTTTTTAAAAAGCTCTTTTCTGATAATGATGCAGGGACCGTTTGCTGCGGGCTTAATATGTTGGAACAGGGACATGTTAAAGTTCATTAAAGCCAGGATGAATTTCCCGGTCAACGAATTCGTCTTCGGCCGATTCCATACAGTCAAGGCGTCGAGTTGATAAGATGCAATCTTTTTCTTGATCTCTTCAAAGAATGATTCTTCAACCTCAACGTCCGCATCAAAAAAAACAAGGAATTCTCCTTTGGCAAGGTTTGCTCCGTAGTTTCTCGCAGCGCTTACATTTTTTGATTTATGGGTAAAAAAATGGAAAAAGCGAATCACCCGTTCATAAGTTCGGGCTTTTACCGGTGTTGCGTCGGTTGATCCGCTGTCTGAGATGATCACTTCAAAATCTCGGAAGGTTTGTTTTTTTAAACTTGTCAAAAGGACGGGGAGGTTCTTTTCTTCATTTAGCGTCGGAATGATAATGGAGAAAAAAAGAGACTGCATGATTTCATTTTACCGGTATAATAGGAAAAAACAATATGAAAAAAGTGGTCATCATTGGGGCGGGACCTGCAGGATTAGCGGCCGCTTATGAATTCTACGTACAAAAAAAACTCAAAGACCATAAAATACTTATTTTTGAAACAGACTCGCAGGTAGGCGGAATCTCAAAAACCCTTCTCTATAAAGGTTTCCGATTCGATTTGGGAGGACACAGGTTCTATACGAAGTTTCCGGAAATACATACGTTTTACCGTGATTTTCTCGGGGGCGACATGTACAAAAGGAAAAGACTCTCGAGGATCTATTACGAAAAAAAATTCTTTGACTATCCTTTATCCGCAGGGAATGCGTTGACGAATTTGGGGTTCTTACGGTCCACGGAAATCGCATGGAGTTGGTTAAAGAGACAATTCTCGCGCCATGAGGAGGAGAGGACGTTTGATAAATGGATATCAAACCGCTTCGGGGATAAATTATTTCGCATTTTTTTCAAATCCTACACAGAAAAGGTATGGGGGATTCCAACAGATCGTCTTTCTGCCGATTGGGCCGCACAAAGAATTCAAAATTTTGATTTGCCAAAGGCGGTGGTAAACGCATTATTCAAAGTCAACCCGGGTTCCAAAACGATCATAAGCTCATTCTATTATCCAAAATACGGACCCGGAATGCTGTATGAAAAAATCAGGGCGCTTTTGAAAAAAGAGGGAGTTGAATTCCATTTAGGACATGAAGTTGTCGGGTTTAAAAAACTAAAAAACGCCATATCCGCCGTAATCGTGAAAAAAAAGAAAAGCGGTCGGCTGTTTCAAGTGAACGGGGTTGACCATGTCATCTCGACTATGCCGTTGAATAAACTCATTTCATATTTAGCCCCGCCACCATTTTTAAAAAAGGAAATAGAAAAGTTACGATTCCGTAGTTTTCTGACGGTAGGACTCATTGTGAAATCTAATCCGTTTCCAGATCAATGGATTTACGTCCATGATCCAACCGTGGATGTTGGGAGAATCCAAAATTTCAAAAATTGGAGTCCGTATATGGTTGAAAGAAAGAAAAAATGTACGTCAATCGGCATGGAATACTTTTGTGATAAAGGGGATACCCTATGGGAATTGTCCGACCTCGCATTAGTACAAAAAGCACAGCAGGAACTGATTCAAATAGGGTTAGCAGGAAAAAAAGATTTTGTCGACGGATTTGTGTATCGGGTAGATGACGCCTATCCTGTGTACAATTTCGGATACCGCAAACCGCTTAAAAAATCAAAAGAATTTGTTTCCCGAATTAAAAACTTGGGGGTGTGTGGACGGGGAGGGATGTACCGGTACAACAACCAAGACCATTCGATCCTAACGGGTTTCTACGCAGTTAGGAATTACCTTTCAAGAGATCCTAAATGGGATGTCTGGAAGATTAATGAGGATGGGGCGTATCTTGAGGAAAAATAGCCACGATGCATTGTTAAGTCGTACATATTGAGGTAAAATATAGATCATCACGGTGCAATGGCGAAGAGGTAACGTCTGGCTTTGCCAGACAAAACAGCTATGTATTATGTTTATATACTAAAGAGTTCAGTTAATAAGGATTTATATATAGGATTCAGTAGGGATTTAAAGAGAAGACTAGAGGATCATAATGGTAGAAAAGTTCGCTCAACCAAAGGATATGCCCCTTGGGAATTGATATATTACGAGGCATATAAAAGTGTTAAGGATGCAACAAGGCGCGAAAAGCAATTAAAAAATCATCAACAGAAAAATACTTTAAGAGATCAGATACGATATAGTTATTTATAGGCGCGTTGGCGAAGAGGTAACGTCTGGCTTTGCCAGACAAAATGGCGTAGTGGCGAAGAGGAAACGCAGCTGTCTGCAAAACAGCTATTGCGGGGGTTCGATTCCCCCCTACGCCTCAAAATTAGTCGGTAGACGATAGTCGTTAGTCTATAGAAGATTCCTGGTCTATCGTCTCTCGTCTACAGACTGTAGACTATCTTTTGGAGAGGTGCCAGAGTGGTTGAACGGACTGGTCTTGAAAACCAGCATGGCTGCAAAGTCATCGTGGGTTCGAATCCCACCCTCTCCGCTTTCACCTCGCCGAATCCCGACATTAGGTCGGGAGAAGAAGGGCTTCTATTATTTACACTCCCGGGGTGGTATATACATTTTAAGTTTTCGATTTAACTTGTGTTTATCTCATTGTAATGCTACAATATTTTTTGTTATGAAAGAAGGACTTCGAATAAATAGAGAAAAAGCAGCCGATTATTTAAGGCGGGCGATTGAAGTTGTAAAGTTTATCCTCGCATTACCTTTAACCTGCGGGTATGTTAAATTTGGAGGCGCCGAACACGGGCTTCATGATCATAATGGTCGGCGTAAAGTTACGACAGGACTTATTTATGGGGAAGAGAGAGTGCCATATAATGAGCAAACACATGGCGAGGTTTATGATTTTATAGCTGAGGGCGATAGAGTACCAGGTTTTCCAAGCTCGCTTGATGGAAGAGCTGCTATTCATCGGCACGATGGTCCAGCCACAACTGGTTCTCAAGAATATAGATACGAAGTAACTCCAGTGAAACTCTTAGACAGGTAATTTCTTTACTATTCTCCCATTCAATTTGACAATTCAGTCTTTCGTGCTATACTTTTTTGTAGCTATTATGGATACGTTGATTACTAAAAAATTCTATTTTTACTTTTACCCCAACTATTGCGGGGAGAATTTTTAGTAATTAAAAATATTTAAAAATCCACCCCGCAGATGCGGGGTTTTTTAATGGAAAAAATAATTATTGCCGGTCCTTGCGCAGCGGAATCCCGTAAACAAGTGTTGGAAACTGCTGTGTCAATGAAAGAGAGAAATATCCCGATTGTTCGCGCAAGCCTTTGGAAGCCGCGCACAAAGCCGGGGTTTGACGGAGTTGGTGCAGATGGTATTCCTTGGTTGGCTGAAGCAACAAAAATGGGAGTTACGGTTGCGACCGAAGTTCTGCTACCGAATCATGTCACTGAAGTATTAAACGGAATAAAGGGAGACGGAGATCCTAGTCAGGTTCTTTTTTGGCTTGGTTCACGAAACCAGAGTCATTTAATCCAAAGAGAAGTCGCGTCGAGAATGAAAGAAGAAGCTCCGGAAACTGTAAAGCTCATGATCAAAAATCAACCGTGGAACGATATGAATCATTGGTTGGGCATCGTTGACCATGTAACAGATGCGGGGTTTCCACCCGAAAGAATACTGTTGTGTCACCGAGGATTTTATCCCAATGGGGGAGAAAATCCAATGGGATTAAGGAATATACCTGATTTTGAAATGGCTATGAGGGTCAGAGAATTGACGGGTTTGCCGATGCTGGTGGATTTATCCCATATAGCTGGAAGCGTAGATAAGGTTCCGTTGGTAGCGAATGAAGCAAGGCAATACGATATGGATGGTTATATGATAGAAGTTCATCCTAACCCATCTGTCGCAAAATCCGACGCAAAACAACAGTTAAATATAAATGAGTTTGACAGACTACTAAAACAATTGTAGCTCAAAATCCCTTACTCAACAAAAGTCAGTGCGGTTCCCGTTTTATCAGCCCTTCCCGTTCTTCCGATTCGGTGGATATAATCTTCATATGTTGCGGGTAGGTCATAATTGATTACATGGGAAACGTTCGGAATATCCAGTCCCCTAGCCGCAACATCCGTTGCGACAAGGATTTTGACAACATCCTCTTTGAACATTCGGATAGCCTGCTGTCTTTTATTTTGCGGCTTATTTCCATGAATGGAAGTCACTTTAAATCCTTTACGGAATAGTTCCCTACTGAGTCTTTCCACTCCGAATTTCGTTCTTCCAAAGACTAGTACTTTCGTAAAATCCTCTTTTTTCAGAAGTCCATCCAGCACTTCAATTTTCGTTTTCCCCGGCTGTATGCGGACGATATCCTGTCGGATATGGCTGGTTGTTTCCTGCGTCTTGACAGAGATCGTTATGGGATTTTTAACGAAGGATTGGATCAATCGATTTATTTCCGGTGAAACGGTTGCTGAAAAAAATAGGGATTGTCGTTTTTCCGGAAGGAAAGAAATGATGTGTTTGATGTCATGGATGAAACCCATATCCAGCATTCGATCAACTTCGTCCAACACAATCATCTTAAACTGATCAAGCCGGAGGACCTTGCGTTCAATCAAATCCTTCAAGCGTCCCGGAGTGCCGATGACCACATGCGGGTTTCTCTTCAGGTCATAGATCTGGTTGGACATGGAAGATTGGCCGATGCAAAATGTACTGTAAAGCGGAATCTGATAAGTGAATTTACGCAGTTCCTCACGGATTTGAAGGGCGAGTTCCCGAGTAGGAGTAATAATAAGCGCCTTGTATGACGAATTATGGATAACTTTTTCAATCAGGGGAATGAGGAACGCTGCGGTTTTTCCAGTCCCGGTATTAGATATGCCAATAACGTCTTTTCCGGCAAGTATTTCCGGAATCCCTTTCTCCTGGATAGGAGTAAGATCCGCATAGTTACGGGCGGCAATGTTCTGTTTCAATTTCTCATGAATTGCCAACTCGCTAAATTTAACGGCTGGTTTCAACCCAATAGTAGGCTGTTCGTGAGAAACCGCAGCTTTTTTGATAAATGAGTGAATTGGAACAACCGGCAGGCGTCTATTTCCGAAACGACGTCCATATCCATTAGATCTGGGTGCACGACGAAAATACATAAGTTTTTCTGAAAATGATAATAAAGAAAGAAAGAGCCTGCAGAATTAAATACCGAAAAAGCAGAATCTTACGATCTTGGTATTTAGTATATCATAGTTTGATCGGTTTGTAAACTGGGGTTGTTTTAGCCAACCTGGTACAATATAGGGATAAATTTATGAAATTCTTTAGTCCAACGCATGGAAAAGTGAACCTGGAAGAGCTCAAAAACATCATTTCATCCTTCATGTCTCAGGATACGAAAGCACGGTATGAAATTATTGTAGGGAGTGACTCTCAAAAGGCAAGAACTAATGCTTATGATTTCGTTTCAGCGCTTATCATTCACCGGGTAGGACACGGCGGAATTTACTTTTGGAAGCGGGATGTTTTGAATAAGAAAATAAGCTTAAAGGAACGGATCTACCAGGAGGCAACGATGTCTCTTGTCACGGCAGAGAATTTCATATCGTTTTTCAAAAAAAACGGCATTTCAAAATACGACATCCAGATTCATGTTGATATTGGGCGAAACGGCGAGACACGGGACTTGATCACTGAGGTTGTTGGGATGGTGAGGGGGAGCGGGTACGATGTGAAAATAAAGCCGGATTCGTTTGGGGCTTCAAAGGTAGCTGACAAGTACACATAAAAAAAGTCAAAAGTCAAAACTCAAAAGTCAAAAGTTTCACAGATTGGAGGATAGTCTCAAATGTGGATTTGAGTCAAGGATCACTGTCGTCACGCAAGTTGGGTTGTCTTCCAGCATTTCTCGACTTGATCCTTACGAAAAGACATATTTGAGACGAAAAGGCACATTCTTTGAACATAAGCAATTTATGTAAGGAATTCTTTAATGTTGTTTTCGTTTATGATGAATGAGGTGCCTTGGCCGTTGACGATCTTAAAGGCGGTTTTTCGCACGATTGCCTCGACGGTCCGCTCCAAAGTCCGCATCCCCGCATCAAATCCTAACGGACGAGTGATCCGCTGCCATACTGCCTCATCGATTTGGATATTGCTAGTAGTAAGACCGACTTCTTTTAAATAATGGGGGAGTACGTAATTTTTTGCGATAGTGATTTTTTCTGCATCGGTATACGAAGGCATCTGGATAATTTCGAGTCGGTCCATGACTGCAGTTGAAATATTGTTTGTGTTATTTGCGGTCGCGATGAAAAGAACCTGAGAGAGGTCAAACGGGTAATCGATAAAATAGTCAAAAAAATTTGCATTCTGCTCTGGATCCAGAAGTTCAACCAATACTCCCATGATCTCAGCGTGGGACTCAGGAGTGATCCGGTCAAGCTCATCCAGAAGAATCACACAATTTTTTGCCCCGGTTCTTCTTAGGGCCCGTATGACCATTCCTGGCTCAGCTTCTGGGGTCACTTTTGATTGACCCCTTAGATCTGAAGCAGAGGATAAGCCTCCGAATGGTATCCGAGCGAATTTTCTTCCCAACGCCTCGGCGATAGACATGGCGAATGTTGTTTTTCCGGTCCCCGTGAGGCCGACAAAGAACAGGATAGGGGCGTGGAACGAATCTGTTTTCAAGTTTTGCCTTTGGACTATGAGGACCGATAGATACTCGATAACCCGCTGCTTTATCTGCTCAAGTCCGTAGTGATTTTTGTCCAGGATCTCCTTTGTCTTGCGGATATCTAGCATGTCTTGGGTTTTGGTATTCCAGGGCAGGCCCGTAATCCAATCGATGTACTTTGCGGTAATATCGAGCTGGGACAGATTCCCTCCATATTTAAAGGATAATGCTATGCGGTCAATCTGTTGAGAGGCTTTGTCATGCAAGTTAGCAGGCAAGTTAGCCGACTGCAACTTGGATTTAATTTTTTCTACTTCTGATAAGCTATTTGGCGTATCCATCTTATTAGCAGATAATCGTTCCACTTGACAAAATGATAATAATCCGCTATAAATAGTAGTGCCTTTTTGTCAATTAAGTTCATTTTATAAGTTTTTGTTTTAAAAATCCATGGCAAAAAAAGATTCCAATATCAAACCCCTTTTCGATTATGTACTCGTTAAACCTCTTCAAGGGGAAGAAAAGACTCCCTCAGGTATCGTACTTCCTGACAGCGCGAAAGAAAAACCCCAAATAGGGGAAATCATGGCCGTCGGACCCGGCGCAATAAATCCCGAGGGGAAAATGATCCCAATGGTTGTGAAAAAGGGACAGAAGGTCCTCTATAAAAAATGGGGCGGAAACGAAGTAAAGGTAAGAACAGAGGAATGGCTCCTTATCGAGCAAAAAGATGTGATGGCGGTTGTTGAGTAAATTATTCATTATAAATTTTTATTTAAAAACATATGGCAAAACAAATTAAGTACGCAGCAGAAGCCAGGACAGAACTTTTGAGCGGTATTAAACAGTTGACGGATGCGGTTGCAATAACGTTGGGGCCAAAAGGCCGAAACGTTGCCCTGGATAAAAAATGGGGTGCTCCCAATATCATCCACGACGGAGTGACAGTAGCAAAAGAGATCGAACTCAAAGATCCGTATCAGAATATGGGTGCGCAACTCGTGAAAGAGGCTGCTTCAAAAACAGCAGACGTTGCCGGAGATGGGACTACAACCGCAACCATTCTTACACATGCGATTGTTTCCGAGGGAATCAAAATGATTATAGCTGGCGCCAACCCAATGGTGATGAGGCGAGGTCTTGAGAAGGCGAATAATTATGTGGTAGCAGAATTAAAAAAGATATCAAAAAAAATAACCATCGCGGACGCGGCAAGCGTTGCGACAATCTCTGCAGGTGAAGAAACCCTTGGCAACCTCATAGCGGACGCTTTAAAAAAGGTTGGAGGGAAAGATGGAGTCGTAACGGTTGAGGAAGGAAAAGGGCTTGAGACAACCGTTGACCACAAGGAGGGAATGCAGTTTGATCGCGGATTTGCATCCGCTTATTTCGCAACCGATCCGGATAAGATGATTGCCGAAGTAGAGGACGCATACATCCTTATCACGGACAAAAAAATCACTGCAGTCTCAGACCTTCTTCCGTTTTTGGAAAAATTCGTCAAAGTTTCCAAAAATCTCGTTATCATTGCAGATGAGGTCGAAGGAGAAGCGCTCGCAACACTGGTTGTCAACAAATTACGGGGTACATTCAACGCACTCGTCGTGAAAGCTCCGGGATTTGGAGATAGAAGGAAAGAGATGCTCGAAGATATTGCAATTCTGACGGGTGGAACTGTTATCTCCGAAGATTTGGGTAAGAAGCTCGAGAATATCGAGATTGATGATTGCGGTCGTGTAGACAAAGTGAACTCCGATAAAGAAAATACGAGCATTATCGGAGGAAAGGGAGATGCTAAGGCGATCAAAGCCCGAATAGAACAGATTAAGCGAGAAATCAAAGAAACTACATCCGAGTTTGATCGCGAAAAACTCCAGGAAAGACTCGCAAAGTTATCCGGTGGAGTTGCGGTCATCAACGTGGGCGCAGCAACTGAAGTTGAACTGAAGGACAAAAAAGAGCGTGCGATGGATGCAGTTGCAGCGACGAAAGCCGCGCTTGAGGAAGGGATTGTACCTGGAGGTGCGATTGCCCTTCTCAACATCAGTCAGAAGATGACGACAAAAGAATCTACAGATTCCGATGAAAAAATAGGATTTGACATTGTGAAAACCGCGCTGGAATCACCCTTCAAAAAACTCATAGAGAATGCAGGAGTTGATCCAGGGCAACTTATCGCAAAAGCACGGGAAGAGAGCGCTGAAGGTATGGGATTTGATGTTCTTAAGCTCGAATCCGTTGAGAGCGCAAAGCCGATCGATATGGTGAAAGCAGGGATCATCGATCCTCTGAAAGTGGTTCGCACCGCAGTTCAAAACGCGATATCGGTTGCAACGATGATTCTTACAACCGAAGCGTTGGTTACGGATATCCCAGAGGAAAAGAAAGAGCCTGCAATGCCATCCATGCCTCAAGGGTATTAAAATTCAAAGAGTTTCAACCCGGTCTCCTCGTCGTATCTTTTAGGAAGAGGGTCGGTCTTTGTGAGGAGTAACTCTGCGGTTCCCGAAACTTTTGCTTCAACTAAGTGTCCGCCAATAGTATTCATTGCCGTGTCCGAAAAGACAGCGTGCGCATGGATTATGAGTTCCCCTTCACATGTTCCTATACTACCAGTAAGATTGGGGACCTCAAATGCCTGTTTAAATTTCTTTTTCGAGTATTGTTTGTTTTCAACGTTGTAGTGGGCGAGTTCAACTTCGTCGACTGCCCCTATTCCATAAAAGAATCCGCCCGAAATGTGTTCTTTTGCGCAGAATTTTTTTAAGCTCTCGATGATTTTTTCCCCTCGGATGATCCGCAATGCAAACGTATGTGTATTAAGTTTCTTGTACTGCATAGGAGTCCTTTTCCTGATACCGCAGGATAACGTAAATCATAAAGACCAGAAAAACCGGATTGGGGAGAGCTCTTAGGAATCCCACCACATACGCAAATGCAGAGGGAGGAATAATATAGTGGAGGATGGTGTCGTAGAGGGATGTCGTATGATAATTGAGGGTTTCGATAAGAATAGGAAGCGTCAAGCCGAACAGGGACATTTTATACATCTGTGAATATGTGAGATTCTTTTTGAGGACCCTTGAGACAATAAAAAGGAGAAATGCGATAATCAGTACCAAAATGAGTTTTCCGATAAGTAAAAATGCGGCTCCGATAAAAGGCCACGTGAGGAAAAAAAGAGTAACGAAGACGATGATAATGGTCGGGACATAATCGATATAGGGTGAGAATTTTTTCACGAGAGAATCATATTTTGATTGGTTGATAACAAAATTGTATGTTTTGTCAACGGGCTCTACCTTAAGCGCATTTCCGTCATCTTTATATACAATTGAGTTTTTCGTGACAAGGATCGCAGAATTATACGATGCATAGTTTTCTATCACGGCTTTGGTGTCGATTGCAATGAAATGAGTACCCGCTCGATTTTTCTCGCTCGCCGGGAAATCAATGAAATACGGTTCCTTCACATTAGTTTTAACAACCCCATCTTTTACCGTTACAACGAGATTTTTGGGATAGCCTGTTTTAATGATCCGTTTTAAGTTCACGACCAGAGGAGTAAGATCCCGTGATTTGGGGATAAGGATAACAGCTTCCTTAACAACTCCGATAAAAAGTGTTGCGACAAGTAGAAGATAAACATATAGGATTGCTTTTACAAAGGTTTCTTGGACGAGCTTTTCATAATAGGAAAAATCAAAAAGGGAGCGTTTGAATATCGTAAAAAAGGCATTTTTTTTCATACTCATCCATTGTACCAAATGCCCGTATCATTTTCCTTTCAACCATTTCACTGATTTTAAAATTGGCCCATACAAATCATTCTCCATTGGGATATGCAACTCCTTGAGTTCTGTAGCTAGGGGATTCCTATTTTGGAATTGGACAAAGGGGACATCTTCGATGACGGCAAGAGGAGTCTGTTCGTTTCCCTCACCCATCACGACAACAGAGGCGGCAGCTAACGCATCGAGCACATTCGCTTTTGTCACGTGGAGATATCGGTCAAAGATATCGGGCTTACCAATGTAATTGTTCAGCGCCGCAAAGCCACTGTGTACAATCGCGATTCCTGTCGTTCCCCACCGCATGGGAGACGTTTTGCTATCTGTAATAATCACGCCGACGTTTTTAAAAGCGTAGGTTTTTTGTAAAAAAACCCTTATTTCGTTTGCGGTTTTCTGCGGATCATTGGGCCAAAGGATAAAGTATCCGTTACCGTTTGATTCGTCAATCCCGGCTGTTGGCACGAGAAGATTTCTTTTTATCGTGAGGGTGATGTTGTGTTTATTTCCTTCGGGCGGGAGATAGTAATCCGCCTCTTGTTCTATGAGTTTTTTCTTATCAATCCCTTCGATCTTCACTAGTCGTCCCTCACAGACGGAAACGATTTTGGAAGTTATGACGACGATTGACCGTTCTTTAAGAACGGGAAGATATTTTTGAAGGATAGGAAAAAGATCCGTATCATACTTGGTGACTTTTTGAGTTTTTACAGAAATGATTTTCATACTATCGCACCAAACCAAGCGGTAGATACCACGTAAATGGTTTTTTGCAGACCGGGCAGATCTTCGGAGGCTGTGTTCCTTTATAAATGTTACCGCAGTTGACGCATTTCCACTCTAATTCTGCCTCAGAGTCAAATAGGGTTTTATTATCCAGCTTTTTGGAAATGATGATATACCGCTCCTCGTGTTTTTCCTCGACCAGTTTCACCGCTCCAAACAGCTTAGCTGCCGCCTCTTCGTCTTCCTCGATTGCAATCTTTTCAAACGTAGGGTACATTGAAGTCCACTCATAGTGTTCTCCGGCTGCTGCCATCTTCAGGTTGTCGGATGTATTTTTGTAAGGCTTAATGGAAAAATCCCAATCGGTTTTCACTGGACCAGAAATCAATTCGAATAATTCCTCGGAGTGGGCCCGTTCGTTTTCTGCGGTTTCTTCGAATATCCGGGCGATCCATTCGTAATTTTCTTTCCTTGCCATTTTGGCAAACTGAGTATATTTATTCCTTGCCATGCTTTCTCCCGCAAATGCCCGAAGCAAGTTTTGTTGTGTGTTTTTCATATGCAGTTATCGTACCAAAAAAATAAATCCATTTCAACGAAAACTAAAAATTACACGTAGACTAACCTTTGTTCAATTTTCCGGCCTATATTTTGGTTATTGCGCAAGAATTCTTTCAATACTTCCTGCGCCGAAGTAGTGAGAACCTTTGTTTTTCCTGACGTCAACAGCTCCTCATTCGTGATATTGAGATATTGAGCAGAATTATTGAAGTGGTATCCTTGTATTCCAAGGGTATAATTCAGGCGGTCTTCAACGATTTTTCCCTCTATTTTCAATGAAAGGAGTTTTCTTTCCTTATCTAGGTAGACTGCTTCGACTCCCTGGTTTACTTGGTAGCATTCTCCTTCCCCATCCCGATTCTCAGATCGCATAAAGTGTGAGAAAATTCGTTTTAACTGAGCCCCTGTGATGGAGAAACGCTGGATGCTGTCGTCATATGGAAAGCACGAAACCAAATCGCTCAAGGTGACTACGGGTCCGAACTGCTTAACGCGTATGGATCCGCTGCCGATGA
>PEZG01000073.1 GCA_002774185.1 Candidatus Roizmanbacteria bacterium CG09_land_8_20_14_0_10_41_9
GACTTTACCAGTAAAGGAAAAACAGATCCAAAGATTTTGGCATCTTGTGGATGCTTCTTCCCGGCCACTCGGAAGGATGATTCCTGAAGTGATCCGCTTGCTTGAAGGGAAGAATAAAGTTACCTATGTTCCCCATTTGGACATGGGGGATTATGTTATCGTTGTCAACGCCAAAAAGGTATTAGTTTCAGGCAAGAAGGAGCAACAAAAAACCTATACGCGTTTTTCTGGATATCCAGGAGGGCTTAAGACCATTTCGTTCCAAAAAATGAAAGAGGATCATCCTGAAGAAATTATCCGCCATGCAGTTTCTGGAATGCTTCCAAAAAACAAGCTGAAAAAGAAACGATTGGCGCGACTTTTCATATTTCCAGATGAAAATCATCCATACGAAACAAAATTAAAAGAACATTAATCCTATGCCAAAAAAAACCAAGAAGGTTACCTATTACGAAGGAATCGGAAGAAGGAAGGAATCTGTTGCAAGAGTCCGGTTATACATCGTGGCTGGAAAAGATAAGACCGTAACTGTCGGGAGTCAGAAAATTAAAGTAGGCTCCCTATATGTCAACAAGAATCCTATTGAAAAATTATTTGGGGCTAGCCATGAGAAATCTCAGTATCTGGCACTTCTCAAGCTGACAGGAAGTGAAGATCGGTTTGCGATTTCCATACTGGCTAGGGGAGGCGGAAGGACGGGGCAACTGGAAGCGATCATCCATGGTCTTGCCCATGCCCTGGACAAAGTCGATACCGATGCCTACCACAGCCTTATCAAAAAAGAAGGATACTTTACCCGTGATCCCCGAGTCAGACAACGTCGTCACGTTGGTACCGGAGGGAAAGCGCGAAGAGCAAAGCAATCCCCAAAGCGGTAATCACTTGCTATACTATTTGTATGCAAGATCTTTCCATTATTATCCTTTCTTACAACACTAAAGAAATAACGCAGCGCTGTTTAAATTCCCTCCACAAAACTCTATTGAGTAGAACGTCCAAGATCACTTACGAAATCATTATAATCGACAACGGTTCATCCGATGGTTCCGGTGACATGTTACTCCAGTGGAAGGAAAGCAATATGAATTTTTCTCATCCCATACAAGTCGTATTAAATAAAAAAAACACCGGGTTTCCGAAAGGTAATAATCAAGGATTCTTGATTTCAAACGGAAGATATATATTGTTTTCCAATTCTGACATCATTTGGAATGATTTATCGTTTGAAAATCTTATTGCGCATTTAGACAGAAATAAAGATATAGGGGCTCTTACGGTAAAAGTAGTTCTCCCAAATGGAAAAATCGATCCCGCATCCCACCGGGGTTTCCCAACAATCTGGAATGCATTCACTTACTTTTTCAAATTAGAGAGAATCTTCGGATCGATTCCTTTAATTGGACGAGCGTTCGGAGGATACCATCTGACCTATCTTGATTTATCCGCCATTCACGAAATAGATTCACCCACAGGCGCATTTTATTTGACTCGTAGGGAAATCCTGCAACGAGTCGGGGGTTTTGATGAACAATTTTTCATGTATGGGGAAGATCTCGATCTGTCCTTCAGGATAAAAGAACTAGGATATAAGATCATCTATTATCCTTTGTATTCTGTTACTCATTTAAAATATGCGAGCGGACTGAAAACCAAGGATGGACGAATAAAAACCCTAACAAAAAAATACTTTTTTGACGCGATGGTGATATTTTATCGCAAACACTATGAGAAACATAACCTGTTCATTGTGAATAAATTTGTGTACTCGATTATCCATTTAAAAAACATCCTTTCATGATGAAAAGAATCGGAATTGACTGCAGGTTGTATTTCCAAACAGGGGTGGGAGTGTATTTGCGTAATTTACTTCACCATTTGGAGAAACAACCCCATGAGGATATAGTATTTTACCTATACGTTATGGACACAGATGCTCCCCGCATCCAATTCGAGAATAAAAAATTTGTTAAACGAATCACGGATTGTCGCTGGCACAGTATAAAAGAGCAGCTCTTTTTCACGCAAACTCTAAATAAAGACAATCTTGATCTCATGCATTTTACGTACTTCAGTTATCCAATCCTGTACAGAAAAAAATTCATTGCTACGGTTCATGACGTGACGCCCTTTTTATTTAAAACCGGTAAAGCATCCACTAAAAACTTTTTGTTTTATACCATAAAGCACGCATTTTTTCGATTCATTTTTAATAATCAACTGGATCATGCCCGGGCCATTATTACTCCGACACACACCGTGAAGAAACAAATAATCTCTCTTTTCGGAGAAAAATACGGTCCCAAAATAACTCCTCTTTATGAAGGGATGGACTATAGTTTGGTCCATGCAAAACCGAATGCGAATCTCAAAGAAAAATACTTGAAACCATTCCTCATATACGTAGGAAATTTCTATCCCCATAAGAATGTTGAGCGACTCATACGCGCTTTCTCTCGGGTTGAGCAGGATGTTCAATTAATCCTTATCGGGCCAAACGATTTTTTCTCAAAGCGCTTGTCCAAATTAATCCTCAGGTTGAAACAGGAAAAAAGGATATTTTTTTATCACGATCCGATCCCCGATGACTTGGTTTTCTTCTATAGGAACGCTCAGGCATTGGTACATCCATCTCTCAGTGAGGGATTCGGATTACCGATTGTTGAGGCAGCCTATTTTAATTTACTGATTATCGCATCAAATATAGAAATATTTAAGGAGCTCTTAGACGACAGATACATTCCGTTCCATCCCCTCCACGTTGCCGACATACAAAACAAGATAACCTATGCATTGGTTAACCGCGTACGATACCGGTATGACGATATGATATCTAAATATTCGTTTGGAGAGATGACGAGAGGAACGTTGCATATTTATCGAAGAGCGCTTGATTCAGATAGCATGCAGAGATAACTATTCTATGTCAAAATGTGTGAAAACCGCCATTGTCTACGACTGGATCGATAAATGGGGAGGGGTTGAGCGGATTCTCCTTATGGTCCGCCAACTCTTTCCACACGCGGATTTCTTTACATCATACGTGGATTTTGAGAAGGCACGCTGGGCGAAAAACATCCCCATAAAAACCTCCTTTATCCAACAGTTTCCTACGGTCATCAGATCAAGCAGAATTCTTTCCCTTCCCTTTTATCCATATTGTTTTGAGACGCTGAACCTCAACGAATACCGTCTTGTTTTCTCGATAAGCTCATCTTTCGCGAAATCGGTCATTACAAAACCTGGTGTTGTCCACATTTCCTATATATTAACGCCGATGAGATATGTATGGTTGTATCCGGATTTTTACACAAATTCTTGCGTTAAGAGAATTGTGACATCTCCGTATATGTTCTACTTGAAGAAATGGGATTTCGTTGCTGCTCAACGACCAGACCATTTAATTTCCATTTCTCGAGCCGTCGCTTCGCGATGTCAGACTTATTACCACAGGCATTCGGACGTGGTGTACCCGCCATTTGATGAGGAATACTGGAATCATACCGGTATCCATGCTAAAGCACCAAGAATCCCAAACTATTTTCTTGTTGTCTCTCGATTGGAACCGTATAAATCCCTAGACTTGGTCATACGAGCGTTCAACAAACTAAAGAAACACACCTTACTCATTATTGGGGAAGGAAGCCAAGAACGATACTTGAAAAGAATTTCCAACGGCAACATCCTTTTCTTGAAGAAAGTGACGGATAAGGAACTGGTGGGATATTATCGTCGTGCACAAGCGCTGATCATGCCTCAGGAGGAAGACTTCGGATACGTTGCATTAGAAGCGCAATTCTTTGGGTGTCCGGTAATCGCATTCCGGAAGGGAGGAGCTATGGAGACGATTATAGAGGGTAAAACCGGTATATTTTTCGATCGGCAGGACGAAATTTCACTCAGAAATGCCATTGAAAGATATCATACAATATCATACAATTTAAGTACTAATACCAAGATATACGGGGTAAAGTCGGTGGCGCGGTTTGGAAAAAATACATTCGAAAACAATCTGATGCAGTTTATCAATTCAAAATTAACCCTATGAAAGCAATCATTTTTGCCGGGGGAGCCGGAACACGATTATGGCCCCTTTCGCGCAAGAAATCTCCCAAGCAATTCGAAAAACTCATCGGCGAAAAATCTACCCTGCAGCTCACTGTGGAACGCCTAATTCCAGAACTATCTTACTCCGACATTTACATTTCGACAAACATTATCTATAAGAATACCGTTAGGGAACAACTTCCGGAAATACCAGAGGAAAATTTCATATTTGAACCGGAAAAAAAAGACGTAGGACCCGCAATCGCCCTCGCAATGGGGATTTTCTATCGATTGAATCCAAACGAACCCGTAGCAATACTGTGGAGCGATCACCTGGTGAAAAACGTATCGCTGTTCAAAAAAGTAATCAAATGCGCGGACGAGTATATCCAAAAAAATTCCAATAAAATTATTTTTATAGCTCACAAGCCGCGGTATGCGAGCGTGAATTTGGGATATATTCACATCGGACAAAAAAAACAAACCGTTAATGGGATCCATTTCTATCAGTTTGAGGGATTCAAATATAAACCTGATGAAAATACCGCAAAGGATTTTTTTAATTCTGGAGCGTATGCCTGGAATTTAGGCTATTTCGTTACAACGTCCGGTTTTATCTACGGAGCGTTCAAGCGATTCGCACCAAATATTTATTCCAACACAGAAAATATTCTCTCGTCATACGGAAAAAAAGGATATGAGAGTGAACTGAAGAAACGATACGGGAGGATTGAAAGCATTAGTTTCGACAACGCGGTCTTGGAGAATTTGGATAAACAGGATGCCTTGGTTATTGTTGAAGACATCGGATGGAGCGACGTGGGAGCTTGGGAAGCCTTAAAAGAAGCTTTAGAGGATCATCCGAATGGGAATGTTGTGCGAGGGAAAGTCCACTGTGAACATGTGGGAGACTCGTTAATTTATAACTACGAAGACCATAAACTCATGGCATGTATGGATTTAGATGAATTAATTATCGTGAATACACCCGATGTACTGTTGGTAACGAAAAAATCCTCAGTTTCCAAAATCACCAAGCTTACTGAGAGTTTTAAGGGTACTGAGCATGAAAAATTAACATGAAAAGAAAAACCATATCTTTGCAACGTTTTTTTTCAGGGAGGTTCTATTATCGATATATCAAGCGCATGGTGGATGTAATCGGATCCATCATCCTCTTAATCACATTTTCTCCAATATTCCTCATCACTGCTCTCGCAATTATGCTAGATTCAAACGGTCCTATCCTTGCGGATGTCCCGGAGCGAGTCGGTGAAGGAGGAAGGCGCTTCAAAATGTTCAAATTCCGCTCTATGATCGTGAATGCCCATTTCTTACTTCGTACAGACCCTCGGTTTAAATCATTGTTTGAAGAATACAAAAAAGGGAGTTACAAGCTAAAAAATGATCCCCGGGTAACAGGGGTAGGGAAATTCATACGAAAACATTCCATCGATGAAATCCCACAACTCCTCAATGTATTGAGAGGTGAAATGAGTGTGGTTGGGCCCAGGGCTTATTATCCGGATGAACTTGAAAATCAACAGGAAAAATTTCCCCATACCAAACAGTTGGTTCGAAAAGTACTTTCTGTCAAACCTGGAGTCACAGGTTTGTGGCAAGTATCCGGACGGTCTGAGATCAACTTCGAAAAACGAGTATCCATTGACGCCAAGTATGTGGATGGTATAT
>PEZG01000046.1 GCA_002774185.1 Candidatus Roizmanbacteria bacterium CG09_land_8_20_14_0_10_41_9
CGAATCGCATTTTCCAGTTCATCTGGTTTTATCAAACCGAAAGAATCAACGGATAATCTGGTTATTTCAAATCCTTGTTTCTCCAACCACTTTGCGCTTTCCAGAACACAATCATGTTCTATGGGCGAGATAATGATATGTTTTCCTTTTTCCTTGTTCGCAAAGGCGATTCCTTTTAACGCCAAATTATTACTTTCTGTTGCTGAGCTGGTGAAAATAATCTCTGACTCTTTCGCATAAATCATATCCGCGACAACTTTCCTGCTTTTCTCAACTGCTTCGCTTGCCTTTGCGCCGGCAGAGTGGAATGACATCGTATTGCCGAATTGTTTTCCAAAATACGGCGTCATCGCTTTGATCACCCGTTCGTCCACCGGAGTTGTTGCGGCATAGTCAAGATAAATTCTTTTTTGTTTTTTCATTTTCGTCCATGAAACTTGCTAAGGTAATTAAATTTAATGATTTGATCAGATTGTCCTGCATTATCATCCATACTTTCCTTGTCGGGCAGGTACTTTTCCTAGAGCAGTTTTTTTTCATTTCCTTTTCATGTGCAACGCACATGACTGGAGCAAGGGTATCCTCAAACACACCTACAACTTGACCAATGGTAATTTCATCCGGACAACGGGAAAGAGAATATCCGCCCTTAATGCCTCGTTTGACATCAACGAGTTTTGACTTCTTCAACTTTGCAAAAATTTTCTCAAGGTAATCATAGGAGATGTCTTCTTTTTGGGAAATCTCCTGGAGGGAAGCGAACCCTTTATTGCGAACAAGATAAGCAAGTGCGCGAAGTCCATATCGGGATTTGGTGGATAATTTCATATATTTTAAATTCGGACTAAATTAGTCAAGATTAAATATACTTAACGAGTAATTTTTTGTCAAGCGAATTTTTATAATATGCAACGATCTGAAAAAAGAAAGGGAGCACTTAATTTAGATTGTCACAACACTCTTTCACACTTCGGAGGTGTGTAACTCAACAACGAGGTGGGACAAAAGCAAGTTTATATGCAGTCATAAGAGCTTCAGGAGTAGGAACATGTACCCCTTGTGCAATTAAAGGTAATTGCTGAGCGATCCTACCCATTAAGAATTTAGTCGTACTAAAACCCTTATCTTTTGGAAAACTGTTCCTGAGGATTGGATCGCCAACAGTAACGCTTGCAAGACTTCTACCATGAATTCCTGCTAAACCGACTAAGGTGGAAATTGCAGCGTTCAGAGACGGTAAGCGCCGATCTGGGTTGAAGACATTGTAAGTTCCGTGGATAGAAACAGGGAGAAACAAAACATTACCCGTCTGTTTTGCTAATTCAATTCCCCCTTCTACCCCATGTCTCATACCGTGAATACTATAATGATCCTTTCTTCCTGCTTGTACTGTCCCTTCAGGTAATATTGAGACTCCGAATCCTTCTCTGCCAGCATTTTTTAAGGCAGGTACACTGTGACGACTCAAATCTGTGATTCCATATTCGCTTTTATCTTTATCTCTCGTTACGGGAAATGGAAGTAAGCCTCTTTCCTCAAACCAATCTTTTAAAAATCTAAAAAGAAAATTAATGTTCTTTCCTTGATGGCCGGTTGAGACAGAGATAGCATAAGGGATACGGAAGCCTTTTAGTAATCCGCCTGTTTCTTTTATTATACGTTCAGCAATAAGAGCATGGACGATAACATCCGCATGACTTTGGTGATTGCTTACGATTATAGGAAAAGCGCCAGCTTTAATAAGATTAACGGCCTTCCTTAGATATGCTTCAGGAAAATGGATATCAAAAAGATGGCAGACTGACTCCATCAACCAATCCCGCAAAAGATCACGCGGCCTGAATACATAGCGTTCTGGCATAATAAGGAACTTATTATACTATATCTATTCCCTATTTCAGCCATTCCACGTAGTTGCAGCCAACCACAGAGCGCGTTTCTTTATCCCATGAACCGGCAGAACACTTTTTCATCCTTTTTCCGGATGATGTCGTGTAAAGCACCAGATTCTCTCCGCAATCAGGGCATTTTTCATCCAAGGGCTCTGAAGTTCCCTTTACCCACTCGACATAGTCACATCCGCTCGAAGTTCGGGTTTTTGGATCCCAGGAATTTGTCGAACATTTTTTCAATTTTTTTCCAAATCGCGTTGTCGAAAGGATTAGTGGGGCCCCGCATTTGGGACACTTTTCGTCTAGGGTTTCATCGGGGACAGGAAGCCATTTTACAAACGCGCATCCTTCAGTTTGCCTTGTTTCCTCATTCCAGGATCCCGCAGAACATCTTTGCAATCGTTTTCCTGACTTTGTTGTGATAACTTCACTGAGTGTGCTCCCGCACTTTGGACATACAGACTCCTCGATTTTATTTTTTTCCATTAAATTTTTGTAAATGGTAATAAAGTATCTATAAGTGTGTATGATAGGTTTGGAAAAGTCAATAGATTATTGGCGACATATGCTATCATATTCTTGAAAAACCATGGTCAAAAAAATTCCCAAAAATGTCGTTATTCTTAGTGTCGTGAGTTTTTTTAACGATATAGCCTCTGAAATGATCTATCCCATCGTGCCGTTATTTCTTACCTCAGTTCTCCATGCGCCAGTAATGGTAGTTGGACTTATTGAAGGAATTGCGGAGGCGACGGCGAGTATCGTAAAATTTGTTGCTGGATATATCTCTGATAAGGTGCGCAAAAGAAAGATATTCGTCGTTCTAGGGTATACGTTAGGTTCTATCTCAAAACTGCTCATCGGGCTTGCGACTGCATGGCCGTTTGTCCTTTTTGCGCGATTTATTGATCGGACCGGAAAAGGGTTAAGAACTTCAGCGCGGGATTCCTTACTACTTCAGAACACAACAGCAAAGAATAGGGGGTTTATCTTTGGATTCCACCGGTCCCTCGATTCTGCAGGAGCCGTATTGGGACCTCTTATTGCTCTATTCCTTCTTAATGCACTGAAAGAAAACATAAGAATGGTTTTTCTCTTGGCATTTATTCCGGCAACGATCGGCGTAATCCTCCTTGCGCTTTTTGTTACGGAGAAAAAATCCCCAGATGAAAAATTATTCGAAAAAGTGCGATTCAACTGGTCGAGTCTGAAACCGAAGTTTAAATATTTTTTTGTCGTAAGCATGATTTTCGGTTTAGGCAACAGCTCCGACGCATTCCTAATCCTCCGTTCCAAACAACTGGGATTGAGCGTCACTCTTTCTGTTTTAGCATATGTTCTTTACAACGCCGTCCAGACGCTCTTCGCCACTCCTGCAGGAAGCCTTGCAGATCGTATCGGAGCAAGAAAAGTATTTGGATACGGACTTCTGGTTTTTGCATTTGTTTATTTCTCGTTTGGTTTTATCAATTCCCCGTTTTTTATTTGGGTATTATTTCCTGTGTACGGCCTTTACATCGCTTTTACGGATGGAGTGTCCAAAGCATACATCTCGGAACTCATTACGGAAAGAGAATCGGGTACGTATTTTGGCATCTATCAGATGGGAATTGCCCTAACCTCATTTCTTGCCTCGTTTATCGCTGGAATCTTGTGGAGCAGGATTCACCCATCTACAACGTTTTTCTACGGATCATCCACGGCGGTTTTAGCCTTCCTTATCCTAAGCTACGGAAAGCATACTAAGAAAATTTGAATTGTCTCACTTTGTCACGGCCGTTACGAAATGGTATGAATTTAAATAAAAGCTTGATCGGTTTAACTTGAACTTCAACTATAGAATGGTAAAATATGTTCTCTATGGGTGAAAAAGATTCTTGGACAGATCTATTACCCGAAGAATTTAGAGAAGCGTTGCTCTCAGATCCTAAAATGCTGCGGAAGTTATGCAGGCTTGGGGGTTATAAGGATGTTGAAATGCTTGTTGACGAAGTTTTTAAAGATATTCCAGCGTTACAAGGAAACTCCACATCTCCTAATGAGAATTCCAGTTCGCAGCAACTACTATTGGAGTCTCCCGGCTTTAAAAACACTGTATTCGAACTGACAGAGAAAAATTCATCCGGCAGACAGGTTACCACCCGAATGGAAAAAAGACCACAGCGAAAAGAATCATCCGGAGGGGCATCCGTTGTTATCACGCAAGAATATCAGTTGGGAATGGGTGGTGAAGTTCCTCGATTAGAAATATCCCCGTCAGCTGGGGATATTCGAACAGGCATAGATCTATTATTCGGTACCGTTTCAACGATACCAGACTTTTTTCATGCAAAATATAACGTATATGGATGGTTGGAGTGGTGTAGCTTTATAGGTTCTCCTATCGAAAAGGTTTTCTCAGAAAAGGGATTATCAAGTCAGGAAGAGAAAGAATTCATGTGTTGCGTGCCAAATTCGACAAACGACATTTTGCGTGTTGGTATATACATCGATACCCACGTTCGTAAATCGCGTCCGGCAACACAGAATGATCTAGAAGATTATCGCGCATTGAGACGTTTAGGTGAAAAACCTGGAGAAGATGTGAGATTTCCCGACCACTCTTTATACGTAGCCGTAAAGGCAGGACGGTTGACATTTCAGCACACAAACGAAAGGAGCCTTACGCTAGACTCCCCCCATTTTAGAGCGGATATTCCTACACGCATTGATATGAAAAATATTAACTCTCTTTTCACATTGGAAGGCCTCGCGTTCGTTGATGCGTGTATAGCTCTCCCGGTATATTTCAACTACCCTTCTTTATTGCTTGAGATGAATTTAAAAAGGACTTTGCCTAAATAATTTCTTCTTTCCTTTTTTTCACAAAGGAGATCCATTCCTCAACTACTTCGAAGATGAGTTTGAACGGAGCTTCGATCAGGAAGTCAAAAATGAATATGAAGAAATTCAACCGTGCAAGCCCGCTGGAAAAAAACTTACCCAGCGAAAGGATGGGCATAAAAAAGAAGTCGAAAACCGGTCCCAAAATAGTTCCCTTCTCTTCCAAGCGGTACTCGTTCAATACCTGTTTAATCCGATAGGAGAAGAACGTAACAACACTGATGAAGAATACAAAGATAACCTGACTCACTAGGTTGAAATTTATCAGAGTGAGGAGTTCATAGATAAGAGACAGGGTGACAACAAAGGTGAGAGTATAGAAAATCGTAAATCCGAAAATGAGAATGGGCTTTTTGACAGCGGATTTTTTTGGCATATAAGCGACTTTTGTTTCAAAGCTCCGATCCGCATCGACGATTTCAATGATCCGCTGGTAAATTTTTCTCGTATTATCCTCTCCGGGAAGCCGGAAAAAAGAGATAATTAACAGCATCAAGACCGGTGGAAAGAGAGTGTTGATCAAAATGGATGTGTTGTTTACATCGCCATATAGGTACATGGAAACCGGATATTCGAGGATGAGTGCGAAAAGCATTTTCGTGAGGAAAATGTAGATGAAACTGCGGACTGCCAGTGACCGCAACTTGGAACCAATCTGCTGGTACTTTTCACGGCAGACTATATCCACTTCGTTCCATAATTTTTTCTTGTCCGCAAGGATTGTCTCCAGCTCATTCGGCTTCCTCTTGATGATGGAAAACAGGATGGAAAAGGGAGGGAGCTGTCGCCGGATAAATTTTACCAAGTTGTCAACATAGGGGCTACTTATCATTTCATCAATCCTTTTTAAAATAGTGGGAAGTTGGGTTGAAAGTTCTATTAACTTATCATCCTCATATTGAGAAAGGG
>PEZG01000013.1 GCA_002774185.1 Candidatus Roizmanbacteria bacterium CG09_land_8_20_14_0_10_41_9
AGCGTCCAATCCTTTCTTGGCAGCTTGGGCGGTTCTGATATTACTTCGAACCGCAACGCTCATTCCTATAACTCCAGCTATAGCAGAGCAGATTGCTCCCGTAGCAAATCCTATAGCAGTAAGAGGAGAAAACACAAAATACAAAACGGCGAAAACAAAAAGACCTATCAAACCGATAACATTATATTGACGTTTCATATACGCTGAAGCACCTTCGGCAATCGCATCCGCAATCTGGTTCATCTCTTTGTCGCCGCGGGGTTGCATGAGGATTTTTACTGTAAGGAAAAGACCGTATATGATAGAAACAAGACCGGAAAGAATAGCAATTTGAACAGAGTTACTTATCAAAAACGCCATATATTTATTCTAAAATTATAATGAAATCTACCCGTAATTTCAAGCTAATCCTAAATATCTAATGTTGCTAGTTTTGCATGGGTAACGATGAATTTCTTTCGGGGCGGGACTTCTTCCCCCATGAGCATGGAGAAAACATGATTGGTTTCTTGTGCATCGTTGATCGTTACCTGTTTCAAGAGTCTGTTCTCCGGATTCATCGTCGTTTGCCACAGTTGATCGGGATTCATTTCTCCAAGACCCTTATATCGTTGGATAGTTGGAGTATGAGAGCTGACACTAAATTTTGATTTCAATATGCCATCTTTTTCTTGATCGGAATAGGCATAGTGCAGTTGTTTTCCCTGTTGGATTTTGTAAAGTGGAGGTTGCGCAACATACAAATGTCCTTTTTGGATCACATCAGGTAGATGCCGATAGAAAAAAGTCAGGATGAGCGTCATAATATGTTCCCCGTCAACATCCGCATCTGTCATGATGATTATTTTATGGTATCTCAGTTTTTGGTAGTCTACGTTTTCCCCGATTCCCATTCCTAATGCGATTACCAAATCTTTTAATTCTTTAAATGAAAGCACCTTATCCAAATAAGCGCGTTCCGTATTTAGGATCTTTCCTCGCAAAGGGAGAATGGCTTGAAATTTTCGGTCTCTTCCCTGTTTTGCCGAACCTCCCGCAGAATCTCCTTCAACAATAAAAAGTTCGCAAAGCGATGCGTTTTTTTCTTGACAGTCAGCAAGTTTTCCTGGAAGACTCGCTCCCTCAAGGGCCCCTTTGCGTAAAACCGCCTCTTTTGCGGCCTTAGCTGCGAGCCGGGCCTTTTGGGCAAGATAAATTTTCGACACGATTTCTTTTGCAACCTTCGGATTTTCCTCAAAATACATTTCAAGGAAATCAAATACGGTTTGTTGGACCAATGTTTGGACTTCAGAATTTCCTAGTTTTGATTTTGTCTGCCCTTCAAATTGGAGATTGGTGGAGGGCATCTTTATATATACGATTGCAGCGAGTCCTTCTTTTACATCTTCGCCCGTGAATGTTTCATCGTTATTTTTGGTGCCAAATTCTTTTTTCGCATAGGAGTTCACTGCTTTCGTAAGCGCAGTTCTGAATCCTGTTAAGTGCGTGCCTCCCTCATGGGTATTGATAACGTTCACAAAAGAATATACGGCTTCAGCAATAGAATCGTTGTATTGGATCGCCACCTCAACTTCTTTATCCTCGAGCGACTTTTTTATATAGATGGGTTCATGTACGGTTTTTTTATCCCTATTGATGTCTTTAATAAGTGACAGGATGCCTCCATCGAAGTAAAAAGCATGTTTTTCCTGTATTTTTTCATTGAAGATTTTAAAATAAACCTTATCGATGAGATAAGCCCGTTCTTTGATCTGTTTTTTGAGAGTTGAATAGTTTGTCTCAATAGTTTCCTTAAAAATTTCCTTATCAGGGAGGAACGATACGGATGTCCCGTTTTTGAATGGTGAATTTAGAAGCGACCGCGTAACTTTTCTCACCGAATAGAGAGGTGCTCCCCGCTTGTATTCTTGTCGATATAACCGCCCATTTTTGCCCACTTCCACAATCATGTGTTCTGAAAGGGCATTTACGACTGAGGCTCCTACCCCATGGAGGCCTCCGGATATTTTGTATGCTGACGTATTAAATTTACCACCGGCATGGAGTTTTGTCAGAGCAAGTTCCATCGCGGAAATTTTGTATTTTGGATGAATCTCTACCGGGATTCCCCGTCCATCATCAAATACGGATAGGTAGTTATTTCCCTCTATTTTGATTACGATATGGTGGCAAAATCCGGCTAAAGCCTCATCGATTGCATTATCGATAATTTCATTCAAACAATGGTTGATCCCATCTTGCGACGTAGTCCCAATATACATCCCTGGACGTTTGCGTACAGGCTCCAATCCTTCCAGAACAACAATAGATTCAGCTCCGTAACTTAACTTTGATGATTGACTCATAGACAAAGGAAATTATTTTAATTCTACTTTCCCCCCAGCTGCTTCAATTTTCTTTTTAGCTTCTTCTGCAGCATCTTTTTTGGCATCAATCAAAAGGTCTTTTGGTGCAGATTCGACTAGTTTTTTAGCATCCATCAAACCCAAGTTCGGGAGAATTTCTCTCACGGATTTGATCACCCCTAGTTTGTTTTCGCCAGCAGCGGTCAAAACAACGTTGAACGTAGTTTTTTCTTCCTTATCTGCCGTTGTGGCATTTGCGGAGACGGATGCGGGAACAACCGCCGCAACAGGCATTGCTGAGACGCCGAATTTTTCTTCCAGGTGTTTTGACAAGTCAGCCATCTCGATTACTGTGAGCGATTCTATCTCTTTTGCTATCTTCTGTAATTTTTCCGATAGTTTTAATTCTGTCATAAATAGGTTCACCTCCCCTCACGGTTGAGAATTTTTTTTATTCAATATGTACACAAATTTCTGAGCATGATACTTCATACTATATGTGAGTCGAGACATCGGATTTTTCATGCTTCCCACAATCATCCCCATCAGTTGTTCTTTGTCTGGAAGGGAAGCGATTTTTAACATATCTGAAGCGTGATACAGTTCTCCGTCAATAACGCCAAATTTGAATGACAGGCTTTTTTCCTTCTCCATGAACGTGCGGAATGCACGCAGCCCCGAATTCCATTCTTTCTCGAAGAAAAGAACAGCACTGGTTTCTCTCATAGGAAAGAATGTTTTTTTTATCTTTAGGTAAATAGGATGTGAAGAAGAGAGTTTATTTATGGATTTTTCAAGTAGTGTATTTTTAAGAATTTTGATCGAAGATTGATTTTTTCTCAAGTCCCGTCGCAATTCCTCAAGAGTTTTGTGACTGGTATGTCCGAATTTTATCAAAACGAAATTTTTACCCGCATTGATAATCCCAGAGATTTCTGAAACGAGGTGTATTTTAGTTGGGTTTTTCATAGCGAATCACTTGTCCGCCTCCTGGCAGAACTACTTCAGGAAATCTATTTTACTCCGTATGTCGTGGACTGCTGGAAACCTAAAGTCTTGGTGATACTGTATAAATAGTATATCAAAAAGATCACGTAAATTCAAGTTAAGTTTCAACGAGAAGTTCGCGAAGCGTTTTTGTTTTTAATTCTTTTTTTTCGTGTTTTTTTTGTTTTTTCGCAACAGTAACTTCCTTATATTTCTTCGCATACTCCTGTTTTTTTTGAAAGGTATCAACGCGTCCTTTCACATCGAGAAAACGATGCTCTCCTGTGTAAAACGGGTGGCATTTATAACAAACCTCAACATTTAGCGTTTCCTTTGTGGATCCGGTTGTGAACGTGTTTCCGCACGAACATATGATGCGACAGTCGGGAAAGTATTTTGGGTGGATGTCTGATTTCATAGACTCATGGACTTATTTTTAGAAAATATAGTATACCAAAAACTGTTCCAAAAATCCACCTCTTTTTTAGGCGAGGATCTTTTCCCATTTGCCCTCTTCAATGATTTGCTCAAGGTTGTGATAGCTCTTTCCAGTTCGGTGATCGGTGAGCCGATTTTGTGGAAAATTGTAGGTTCTGATTTTTTCAGCCCTGTCACCCATTCCAACGTTTTTAACGTATGAGTAAACCAACCCTTTTTTCTTTTCTTCCTCAAGTTGATACAATTTGCTGGCTAATAGATCCAGTGCGATTTTTCGATTTACCTCTTGGTATCGTTCTCGGCTGGCCGTGACGACAATACCTGTGGGCTTATGGGTCAAACGGACGGCTGTGGAAACTTTATTCACGTTCTGACCCCCGTGTCCCCCGCTTCTGAAAAACTGCCATTCTAAGTCCGTCGGGTTTATTTTAATATTAGATTGGATAATTTCGGGGAGAGTCACGATGGTTGCGGTCGAGGTATGGATTCTTCCTTTCCGTTCCGTTTTCGGTATCCGTTGGACACGGTGAACTCCTGTTTCATTTCTGAAGGAACGGAATGCGTTTTCTCCGGATATCCTAACAACGTGTTCATCCAAGTACGTATATTTGAGGCCCGTCCTCTGCGCGAACCGGACGTATGACAACAGTAATTCCTTTGACCAGATTTTTGCCTCATCTCCTCCGACGCCCGGCACTCCCTCAATGATTACGATATTAGGATTAATAAGCATAGTCAAAATTAAGAATTAAAATTTAAGAATTTAGAATTATTTGGAATTCTTAATTCTTAACCATTCTTAATTTTTAATTATTAATTCTGAATTCTATATTCTTTTTTCTCTGTTAGCTTTTGAGTATCTTAACAACCTCTTCTTTCTTTACTTCTTTTTGTTCTCTCGTTTTCATATCTTTTACTTTAACAATTCCCTTTTGGGTTTCTTCAGGTCCGAGGATGATCGCAAACGGAATGTTCTGCCTGTCTGCGTATTTTAGCTGTTTGTCGAGTTTCCTGTTTGAACTGGGATAAAGTTCACAGGAAATCCCATTGGATCGAAGTAATTTAGCTATTTCGACGCAACTTGGTACCATGTCTTCGCCAAGGACCGTAATGAGGACTTGGGATGTATTGGGTTTTACTTTGGGAATTAAGCCTTTTTCTTTTAAAAATTCCATTAAGACCACATCCGAAGTGGCAAATCCGACTCCAGGAATAGAGAGTTTGCTATCGAAGGACGAGACTAGATTATCATACCTTCCTCCTCCAAGAAGAGCGCGCATTGTTCCACCCTTTTCTTTTACCTCGAAAACCAATCCTGTATAGTAGTCGAGTCCCCGAACAATATTTGGATTTATTTGACAATAGGAATCAATTCCATAGTTTTTAAGATAGGAGAAAAGACGGGTAAAATAGGGATCTGCAGCTGGTGATAAAGGCTTTGTAAGAAAGGATTGGAGATCATTGATGACTGAGGAGCCTATGCCTACTTCCTGCAATAGTTTCATGAACGTTGGCTCATCGATCTTATCTTGTTTATCAATAAGGTTAAGGATGGTTTTCATATCCTTCTTGCCGATTCCGAATCCTTCGAGCTTTTGTTCCATAAAGGAACGGGAGTTCAAATATAGGATAAAATCATTCTTTGAAGCACCCAGCGATAGGAAAATCGCAATCGCAACCGCTAAGATTTCCATATCCGCTAGGACATAAGCGCTTCCTAAAAGATCAAAATCCGCTTGGTAAAATTCTCTTTCTCTTCCTTTTTGCGGAGCTTC
>PEZG01000008.1 GCA_002774185.1 Candidatus Roizmanbacteria bacterium CG09_land_8_20_14_0_10_41_9
TCATAATCGTCAGTCTCTTAATTCTTAATAAAGAAGATTATACTGTTGCTATGGCCTTTTAGCAACCTACTCGCTTTTTTCCAGTAAAAATTTTTCAACCAGTAGTGAGAGATCTGACTTTGCAGGTTCACCATTTTTCAATTTTTTAACTAAATCTTCAGGTGTTATCCATGAAGCTTCAGAAAAATTATTCGTATCAAACTGTGGTGTCATGTTAGTATATACCGCATATACGGTTGTAAATGAAGATATACGACTTTCATATGGGGATAATTTGCCTAATTTAACATATTGAATTGTATCGGGGTCGATATTAAGCTCCTCTTTTATTTCTCGTCTAAAAGCTCCATCATAATCTTCATCGCTTTTCACATACCCTCCTATACCCATATCGAGACATGACGGGAAAAGCTTTTTACGAGTAGTCCTTCGGGGTATCCATAACTCCCCTTTTCCATTAATCAAAAAACCATTTACCATTCTTATATTGCAAAATTCGCCAATTTTTATTTCTGATCTCGGTTGTTGACCAACAACATTATCATGATCGTCCGTAATATCAAGAATTTCTATCGCTTCATCAATTTTTATTGTTTCGGGCATAATTTTAGTATTTTACATCATTTTTGTAGGTTTTCTTAATGAGCCGACAAAGACTTCACTAAAATATTACGTTGAAGCATTTATTCGCATATGATAGCCTGAGGTATTCTCTTATGAAAGGGAAAACGATCTTAATTGTTCTAATTTTACTTACTCTAATTTTTGCGGGATTCCTTGCGGTCCGCAATTACCTCCTGCCAAAAATGTCAGGCGAAAATGTCTCACTAATCAACATACTAATTCCCCGCAGGGAAGCTATCGGTTTCTTGCCTTATTGGCTTATTAGCCGGGCACAAAGCGACTACTCGAAATACATCACTACCCTGACCTATTTTAGTTTGACCGTTGATGGGGACGGAACGATTCAGAAATATACTAATCCCGGCGAGAGTGAGCCCGGATATTTAGCTCTCAATAACGGAAAGATCAATCCTTTTCTTGATAGCGCGAGACAAAAAGGCGTTGATCTTTCCCTAGCGGTTTTTAGCGGCAATGACGAGACCATAACCAAGATGTTGGAAAATCCGGAGACGAGCGCTAAAAAATTAATCAGAGAAGTTACGCCCATTATGGAAAAGTATGGTTTTACCGATCTCAATTTGGATATCGAGCAGGTTAAAGAAGCCTCTCCCGAAGCCCGGGCAAAATTCACCCGTTTTATTCAAGCGGTCAAAAACAATCTTGATGTAAAACGAGTGAAAAGTCTGTCTATTGATATCACCGCCTCTGCATTCATTAAAAAAACAAATCTTTGCGACCCAATCGCGCTTACCCCTTTGGTTGATAAGGTAATTCTCATGGCTTACGATTACCACTACGTCGGTTCCTATGTTACGGGTCCGGTTGCTCCCGAGGGAGGGGCTGGAACGGTTTCAGAATTCGATACTCGGACCGCAGTTGAGGCAGCTCTGGAAATGGTTCCGCCAAAAAAACTTATTCTAGGAGTTCCCCTTTACGGGTACGGATGGGAAACCATCGGTAGTATTCCCAGGTCAGCGGTTATTCCGGGATCAGGCTTTGTCATCAGCAATGCCAAAGCGGAAAATTTACTTTCCTCCTGCGCAACCTGCAGTGCGGAGTTTGATGACATCGACAAAGAAAACCATATTATTTATAAAGATCAGGACACCGGAACCTACTATCAAATTTTTTATCCAGACAAACAAGCTGCCCAGTATAAAGTTAACTTGGCGAAAGAACAATCTCTTGGAGGGATAGCTTTGTGGGCGTTAGGCTATGAGGGAAAAACTATTTTAGATCCCCTATCCTCGTATCATAATTGAAAATGAAGGTTTGTCCGTCGACAAGCGCAACTTCACGACTAATAAAATCCGAGTCATTATAGGCGACAATCGCCTTTCCCGACTTTATAGTTAGAGTAACTATGGGTTCCTCCGGGTCAATAAAAACAACCATATCTCCGTCTTCTTCCACTAGAAGGTTTACTATCCGTATCGACACGGGATAACTTCCCATTTTAATATATTCTCCAGTACCGCTTATTTGGGAAAAAACTATATTTGCCGGAAGGGTTTGGATAACATCAACCTCTGTTTTTTCCGAAAATTCCACTAAGCAAGCGTCTGGAAAAACCAAAGACAGATTACTTTTTTCTCCAGTAATTAATTTCTCACCCTGTTGGATTGCGACCGGAGAAGAAAGCTTGGCGGGTTCTGTGGCGATTCTTCCCTGCCAGTTGATTTCTCCTTCCATAGTCGTGATTTTCCCCTTCAGGGATTCTGTCGGCGCATTTTCCAATGAGAAAGAAGAGGTTTTTTGGGTGGTGGTTTCGGCTATCGGAGAGAAAACAACAACATCTTTATTATTTTTTATTTTGAAGAAACTAAAGCTTATGATAACGGCAATGACAAAGAAAGCCAAAAACAAAAGTATGTATTTAAAGGATTTCATTAATATATGCTATCTAAATCCATGAGGGCACATTGGTAATCCGTGTTCCGGGGCAGGGACTCGAACCCCGATGTATTGGTTCAGAGCCAATTATCCTACCGATTAGATGACCCCGGAAATAAAGCGGAACACCTATATTCTACCAAAACATCCTTGACTTATCTATTTTCCTATACTAACATTGATGTGTTATGCCCGTACTCCACGTCGACAAAAATTCATTCCAGAAAGAAGTTTTAGGCTCTAAAGGAGTCGTGTTGGTGGATTTTTTTGCTTCCTGGTGCGGTCCCTGCAAAGCTATGGAGCCAGTCCTAGACGAACTTGCAGGCGAGGTGACCAATGTAAACATCGCAAAAATCAACGTAGAGGAAAACCCTGAACTTGCAAGTCAATTTTCCGTATTCTCCATCCCTACATTTGTCATTTTTAAAAACGGGATCGCAGTATCACAATTCTTAGCGAGAACAAAACAGGAGATAAAGGCAGAACTCCAAAAAGCGGGTTGAGAAAAAATTTACTCCTTTGCTCGGATGACTTTCCCGTGGATAACCTTCAACGTGAGATGTGCTTTTTTAAGGATGTAGATGCAAAGGGAAGCCAACCATCGGAAGGATGAAGTGAGAGGGGCGCGTTGTCCGGAGACGACCTTTTCATCAGAGATGGGAAGTTTTATTTCCTCAAGGGTAGGATGTTTTAGAGCCGATGTACTTTCAACTCCTATTTTTTTCAATTCCTCAGGAAGCTCAATAGTTTCTTCCGTGGGTTTAATATACTCTACTGTTTCTAAAGGAGGAGAAGGCTTAGAAACCTCGTGAGCGAGCGTCTCTTTTTGAATGGTCGGGACGGGCTCAGTTTCTTTTGGTCTGGAGATGGCATTGTCGCCAGGCGTATTTACCAGGCGGTCGATGGACGTAAAATTATTTGATCCCATACCTTATTGTATAAGAAGTTAAGAAGATTTATCGAATGTTTTTGCGCAATCAGCGCATATACTGCATGGCCCCACTTTAGTATCCCTATGGCAAAGACAACAGGTTCCATCATGGTATTCCCATTTCTTTTTCTCTTGTTGTGTTAATACGCGGAATTGAGACGAATAGGCGGAGAGCAATTCATGGGCTTGTGGAAGAGTTTCGTTGTTTTTCAACCATTCCTCAATAGTCTTGCTCGTAACCTGTCCTCCCCCACAGCTGCCGCTCAACTGCATTTCTGTTTTCCCGGTCCGTTCCATGTAGGATTTAATTGCGGAAACATATACGTTTAAAATGTACTCCTTCGTCATTTCATATTCCTGGGTCTGCGGAGCTGCGTCATCGCGTGATACTGTCGTACGATTTCCTTCATGCGAAAATGCATGCCTGATATCGTGAATCACGTCATGGAGAAAATAGTTTTTTCCGTCCTTGTCCGTATAGATAGAAACATTTTCAAAATCCCGCTCCAAGAATCCATCAATAGTGCTATGAGATAGAACGGGTCGTAACAAAAAAAAACTTATCCGTTCTTCCTGAGACATATTCTCTAAGTGGATATCAGTATCAAATAATTCTGGGACTAAGTGATGGAGATTGTTTTCCTCCCCTACCTTTACCGCGACCGCTTTCACTTGTCCTCCATCATAGTATTGGATATATAACTGTCCATAATCATAGGTTATTTGAGAAAAAGGATTTTCAGGGTTATCATCGAACGAAGCCGGACCTTGGGGACTGTACCAAAACACAAGCCTTCCCGGATTACGAAAAAGAAGATTGGTAACTTCCTCGAATCCTTGTCTGGGTATTCCTCCTCTTTCTTGCGGATCAAATTGTTGGTTAACCCGATAGATTGGTTTCAAGGATGGGTTGCTGTAAATATTATTTTCTGCATCAAACCAATAATGGTACGGAACGGAAACGGGTTTATCCGCCAAAACTTCATTCGTGTATGCTTCTAGGTTTTTTGCAAGTTCTTGCCGGGCTTCTTCTGGTGAAAGTTTTGAAAGACGTATTTGCTCGTTTGTCGGAGTTACTCCTAATTGTTTAAGCGCTGTAGTTTCTGGAATCATAATGGTTCCCTGCACGGGGATACGACTTGGTCGGTCTTCGGATTTTGCCCGCCAGAAATAGCTCCTCAAGTCGTGCACGAATAGTGCTGAAAAGACTTGAGAGAAGATTCGGCGGGCTCTACCGCTGCGGCACAGTTTAGGATTTTCACCTAATTCCCAATCGAGCCTTAAAACTGGCTCCACCAAGTCAATCGTTAATCATGCGAATATTTCTTTGTCTGTATTATATACCCTTGCCAATATGAAAAAAAGATCAGAGAGGCGGTTCAGGTAACTAATGATAGGATCAATTGTTTCATTGCTCAACTTGCCCGCCGTAGTCCCGCTAAGCGGGACGAAGGCGGGTTGTTTCATTGTTTTACATTCAACGACAGCCCGCTCTGCCCGGCGGCAGACGGCGCGAAGAATATGAAACCAAGCACTGATTGCGCTACCCGACGGAAGGATAAATTTGTCGAGCTTGGTAAGCGTTGAGGATTCTTTGTCAATGATCGTCTCAAATAATTTAACTTGTTTTTGCATCTCTTTAGTATCTAATTTTGCTCCGGAAATGATGCTCATTGTGCGGGAAAGATTTTTTTGCACCTTTAGGAGTAGTCCCCTTATCTTAACGTCTTGCGTGAGGGGTAACGCGTATCCGATATGACTTGAAAGCTCGTCGAGTTCTCCACATGCTTTGATGCGGATGTCTGATTTTGGCACGCGGTTCCCGTTAAAAAGAGAGGTTGTTCCCGCATCCCCCGTTTTGGTGTAAATAGACATAGGAGATAAGTTTAAAGTTCAAAATTAAAAATGAAAAGTTTCAGTTTTAAATTAAGGTAATTGCACCTGAAATCTTTAAATCTTGTAGGATAAAAGGTGCATTATGTTCAAGTATAGCAA
>PEZG01000076.1:0-1751 GCA_002774185.1 Candidatus Roizmanbacteria bacterium CG09_land_8_20_14_0_10_41_9
CCCATCCCTATGAAAAAGGATGAAATGATGAAATAAACCCATCTGTACTTCAGAAAATTTACCATAGATTAAAGTGAATTGGAAACTCAAAAGTCAAAGCTCAAATGTCATCCTTCGACAAGCTCAGGATGATACTGAGCAAAGCCGAAGTATCAAATCTACAGCCTAAAACTTAAAACTTTTAAGTTTTGAGTTGTGGTTTTGAGTTTTGACTTTTGAGATTTGAGTTTGTGTAAAACAGATCAATCAACCGTTTCGTAATGAATACGCCTGTGAATAAACTCGTCCCAACGCCGATCGCCAGCGTAAGAGCAAATCCCCTCACCATTCCAAACTGTGGAAGGAATTCCCAACTGAGGGGATTAAACAAGACGAACGCAACGGTTAGGGTAGTGATATTTGCATCTTTTATCGCATCGATCGCGCGCCCAAACCCAAGTTTAATGGCGATTTCCGGATTCTTTCCCTTTCTCATCTCTTCCTTTATCCGCTCAAAAATAAGGATATTGGAATCCACCGCCATCCCAATCGAAAGAATAAAACCTGCTATTCCTGGAAGCGTAAGCACAACGGGAATTATCCTGAAAATTGCAAGGGAGATCAATCCATAAATGATGAGTGCCATGGATGCAATCACTCCGAATCTCCCATAGTATCCCACCATAAAAACTAACACCATCAGAAGTCCGATAAAACCTGCATAAACACTTTTTCTTACTTCCGTTTCACCCAGGGTCGGCCCAATATTCTTTTGCTCAACTAGTTTTATAGGTAAAGGAAGAGCTCCGGAATTTATCGCAATGGCAAGTTCTTTCGCTTGGTCTACGGTGAATTTTCCGTTTATCACCGCATTCCCGTCTGGTATTTCCTGTTGGACTATCGGAGCGGACAGGATGAAGTTGTCGAGAAATATAGCAACTGGAAGACCCACATTGCGTTTTGTTACCGAAGCAAACAACTCGGCTCCTTCTTTAGTAAAGCTTAAGGCAACCTCGGGATTCCCGGTTTGAGAATCAAATGTGACCGTTGCTTTTTTTATATGTTTTCCCGTAATCCCTGTGTCTTTCGTGAGGTTTTCCAAACTAGCGGTTTCCGTCGCGGTTTTTGTTTCCCTCGATGCCTCTTCTTTAAAAGACAGCTGGGCGATCTGACCGATAAGCCGTACTGCTTCGGATACGTTGTCTATCCCGGGCAAATCCACATTCAAACGGTATTGGTTGCCCGACTTGGTTGTCTGGACAACTGGTTCGGAAACACCATAATAATTCACGCGTTTTTCAATGATGTCGCGCGCAGAGTTTAGTGCATCTCCCAAGTCTTCCTTTTTTATTTTTTTTGTATCGATATCAAAGACAAGGTGACTCCCTCCTTTTAAATCCAACCCTAGTTTTGTACTGAACTCTTTTTTAATTTGCACCCCACCGATTACCATGTTTAAAGACGGGGGATTTATTACAAAATCTATCTTTTGATTTCCAATGGAAAATGAGACGGGGTAATTCTCAGGAAGATCTATAAGGATGATGAAGGCACATGCAAAAACTAAGATAAAAATTCTGATAAGTTTCATTTTGAAAGTTCTTCTTCTGTCCCAACTAGCATAACTTTCGGCTGTCTTAAGAATCTCCAGATGAAAGGATCGTTATTTTTTTTCCGGAAATTGAATTCCTCATCGTTCATGACAGTATAATTGATTTCCCGACCAAACTCTTTCTCAACCTCCGACACAATACTGACAACCTCAGGAACAA
>PEZG01000076.1:1767-8373 GCA_002774185.1 Candidatus Roizmanbacteria bacterium CG09_land_8_20_14_0_10_41_9
AAGAAGATAAATTTCGTCTTCCTTTATCAGGGTTTTTTTGGGAAACTTCATCGAAAGGGCGATGTATTTTATCTTTCCTAATTTTGATATATTTTTCTGTATCAACAATGCAAGGTTTGAGGATTTGCAAAATATTCTCAAAAATTCATCGTATAGAAGGTAGTTTTTATTAAGGTAATAGAATACTTTGTTTAATCTCCGCTCCCTGTGGAGGACCCGCTCAGAAAACAGAATGTCAAGCTCCCGTTTTACCGCATTCACCTCTTCATTTACCTCCCTGACAATTCTCCTCAAGTAAAAGCTTTCGTTCGGATTGTGAAAAAAAAGCTGCAATATTTTTCTTCTGGCTTTTGATGGAATTATCTGCAGTAACATAGGATTTGTTAATACGTCACTTTATTTCCTGTGGGTAATATTTCCACAAATATCTGACCCCGCACCATGGAAACCTCTTTGCCGTCCTCATCATAGAATTTCATCCTGCTCTCCACGTCAGCTTTTTTCCACGTTGCTTCTATTGCCGTGCCGTCTTGGAATATGTAGGCGTCTCCGGAACCAATGATATCATACAGAATGTGTCCTCCTTCATAATCGTCGTTTGCCTGAGATTCATCCGCTAACACCACGATGACGTTTTTTGATTCTAGGGGTTTCCCGGTGTTCTTATCCAAATGCAACGCTCCCCCATTCGTTCTCAGATAACTATTGGAAGTTCTGCTATATTTCCACTCTACCGCAAAATCTGATGCGAACGCGTTCCAGAAACCAAAGTTTATCTTCGGAACGCTCCCCCGCTCTTGCAACGTCGCATCGTCCTTGAATTTCCAGGATTCAAAGGAAGTGTCCCAAGAAACGTTTTCTTCATCCACGTTCGTAAGATCTCTTTTTGTTTTTGCATATTGCCACAGCTTTGAAGTGGATGAATATACGGTATGTTCCGTCACTCTCCCCGGAAGTCTTTCATAATCCCTCCAGTAGTATGGAAACGGTACTCCAAACTGATTCATATCGTTATATCCTTCCCAGCCAAGCTTCCGTATGGTACCAAGGGCATCGGCGGGCGCTCCATTTCCGCACCCAGAGCCGGTCTCTTTATCGCAGTTCGCTCCTCCCACATGACCATAAAGAGGATAATTGCCATATTCTTGTAAAAGCCGCACAAAATATATGCGTGCAGATCGAACCGGACCCACGTAGGACGCATCTTTGCAATAATACATCGCTAAGAACCGTGTCACCCCTCCTTCAGCAACTGCTTCATAAATGATATCGGCCGCGGATAATCCAGATTGAGGTCTTGCATCCTTGTGATTTTCTATCATAATGCCCAAGGGACGTCGTGTGAGCCATTTGTCTTTCTGAGTTTTTGTCAACATAGCTCCATTTAGAGGGCATTCTTCGGTTTTCGGCTCAGTTGACTCTGCCTCCTGTGTAGTGCCGTTCCCGTTAGGCTTCGGAGCCGTATAGTTAGAAAGGGAAGATGTCAACGATATTACCTTACCAGAAGAAAAATACGAATAGGAACCATATCCTGATAGAAGAAATACAATAAGGACAATAGGAAGAACAATTTTTTTGGGTATCATATGGTTGGAATTAATTAATAAAAAAAATTATTTGCTCTGCTCAATCGCTTGCTTTTCTTCTCTGGATAATTGATATTCTTCTCCCTCACCATTTTTTACACGTTTCGCATACGCTCTCAAACCGTCTCTTGTGTAAATGAAATTCACGACAAGTCCGCTGTTTTTTTTATCAAGAAGAGCCAGGACAAAACTCTGTTCTCCGCCCGTCCTTTCAAATGGATTGAACCGGAGAAGGGCAGTTTTTTGCAGGTGGAACTGCTCTTTTTCCTCCAATCGCGCCAATACCATTCCTAGCCTTTTTACCTCTTCTTTCTTTTTTCCTTCGTTGGATAGAATCTGATCCAAGATCTCATCAATCCGCTCCTTCCCTGTCTTCGAAACAAGTTTTAAATAGTGTTTTCGCGTGGAATAAATGATAACGGATAAAATAGCACACCAAATAAAAAATATCGTCAAGGCACCATAAACAATCATTGGTTACCATTTTAACCTCTTTACAAATTACTGTCAATATGATAACAATGATGTATGCCGAAAAAAACGAAGAAAGAAAAAATTATTGCTGCATATCGAAATAAACTGAAGATTCTTCATTTAACGCAACCCACGATTCCGGATAAAACTCCTCCTCCGTCTGTATCCGAACAAAGTGGTGATACACACTTTATCTTATCCGAACAAGATAAAACTACCACTGGTTTCTTCATGGCCGATTTCAAAAAAAGCATACTTCTTATCCTGGGAATAATTGCGCTTGAAATTATTCTCTATTTTGCTACGATTAACAATTATTTGAAATTCTAGGCTTGATTCCAGATGGAGAACCAATGAAAGGGGGTGAAACGTATTTATGACAACGATGTATTGTGTAAAATGTAGAGCAAAAAAAGAGGTATCAAATCCAGAGAAGGTTACCATGAAAAATGGGAAACCGGCAATGAAAGCAAAATGCCCAGATTGTGGAACAGGAATGTATAAAATTGGTTCCAACTAATATTGATTAGATTTAAAAAAACCTTTCCCGTCCATCGCGGGATAGGTTTTTTTATAAGAGGGGGAATTTCTTCACGATTCTATATACTGGTTTTTTTTCGGTCATAACGCTTTCAAACAAAACGATCTCCTTGACCTGGAATGAAATGTTGACATTGAGTCTTTCCGCTTTTTTCTTCATAAGAAAGTATTGTTGTTTGGAAGGTATCTTATACCGAGCAAAGGTTATATGAGGTAAAAATGGTTTTGAATAACTGACAACCAATTCTTTCCTAAGAGCACTAACCAACGCCTCGAGTTTTTTCTCTCTTTTGAAGATAAGGTAAATTAATATGGAATCGTTGATGAGAAGATCCGCGCCCAGCGAGTAGAGATAAAACGAAGATTGATCATATACTGCTCTTTTTATTTTCTCTTCTATCATTTTCAATCGTGTCTGCTCGCCAAGGAAGTGGAGGGTTAAATGGTAGGTATCCCAAGACACCCATCTCAGGTGAGGGTATTCGCTCTTTAATTCGCCTAATTGATCATCAATCTCCTTTTTGATGGATCCAGGTAAGTCAATTGCCAAAAAAAGTTTCATAGGATTTTATAAGATTTGTACTAGAATACTTTTTTAGATATGGAACCACGATGGTTAAATCCGCGCCGAACTTTCGGGCTTGACGTCGTTTTTTTTCCAAATGCACATCGTTTTGAGTCACTGCAATGTGGGAAGGCTTCACTACCTCTATCAGATGTTCATACTGCGTATCGCTTGTGAAATGCGGCAGAAGAATGACACAATCCACTATCTCCAATGCTACGAGCAACTCTGCCCGTTGACGTTGGGTATGGGCAGGACTGCGTTTATGATTTTTTATGAACTCGTCTGATTCTAAAGCAACGATTAATACGTCTCCCCGATTCTTTGCCTTCTTCAAAAAAACCAGGTGACCATAGTGGAATAGGTCAAAACACCCTCCAACAAGGACTGTTTTCTTACCTCGCATACGTGGTAGAATGGTATGTACATCTTTCCAGGGAACAATCTTTTCCATAAAAAAATACACGTTTATTATACAAGAATGGTCACGAATGTACGAATGGAGGTTTCTGAAGAAAAACAAACTGCTCTTATTGTCTGTGAAGGACCAAACGCTCTCACCGACCTTCTGAAAGAAGAGCTTGGTAAATATAATGTGGACGTTTTTTTTTCGTCCCGACTTCCCAAGAATGATAAAAAATTCCACTATGGGTTTTTTATCAACGTAAAAAAAGGCGATAGAATTATGGTGGGCCGAATCCAAAAAGCTGTTTATATTTTTTTTGGTCTGGAACGCATTCCAAACTCGCTCATAGAGTCCCTGTCAACACACCATAAAGTTATATCGATCGAAGGCAACGTGTTGCGTAAGGAAGACGTCGACAAGATACTTTGGTTCTCGCTCTCGCAAACACGGGAATCCATACTGAGATTTTCTGTTCCTAGGCGGGTCTTACCTCATACCTCGGTTCAGGATAGACGAACCCATGTCCGAATCCGCATCTCAATGAAACAAGCTCTTTTCCTTTTTTTTTCTGCACTATTCTTGTCGCACGTCCTATTTGTCATCCCTCTTGCGACCTCTTCGTATTTCTTTTCCAGAGCCGCAGACGCTCTGAAGCATGAGGATTTCCCCGCCTCTACCCAGTATTCAAAAACTGCGCGGGTTTTTTTGCGAACAGCCAAAAAATTATATTCGTTTTCCCGCCCCACCTTCCTTTTATTCTCACTCGCTATGCTTCCAGATGACATCATTACCATCAATGAAAAGGCTGACGAAATCATTCGAGGATCTTCGCTCGTTGTTCAAAACTCAGCAGAGGTAATCAAACTGTTTTTTAAGAAAAACAAAGCCCCAGAGGAAAAAGATACTCTGCTGCTTAGGATTAACACATTGCAAGAGGAAGTTGAGTCTTTAGAAAAAAATTGTTCCCTTTTAAATCAAAAGGTCCCGACGAATATCCCATCCCTTCAAAAGGTGAAGAAGGAATTAAGTTTTGTGATAGAGATGCTTTCCGTAGTTAAAAAACTGATTCCCCGTATGGATTTTTTTATGGCAAAAGATACGACAAGGAAATTCTTACTGTTATTTGCCAACAACATGGAACTGAGGCCGGGAGGCGGTTTCATCGGTTCGTTTGGAGTCTTAACCGTGCACGACTATACGTTTGAAGATATCCGCGTGTATGATGTATATGATGCAGATGGGCAACTGAAAGCTCATATTGATCCTCCAGAACCTATACGGCTATATCTCAACCAACCTCACTGGTTCCTACGCGATTCAGCATTTTCTCCAGATTTTATTGAAAATTATTCCCAGGCTAAGTTTTTCCTTGAACGTGAAATGAATATGGGTGGTTTTTCGGGAGCGCTCCTCATGACAACTACCTCTATTGAAAATGTTTTGGGCGCCTTTGATTCGGTATACATCCCTGATTTCGATGAGAATATCACGCAAAAAAATTTTTACCTAAAGGCCCAGATCTATTCGGAGAAGGATTTTTTCCCTGGTTCCATCCAAAAGAAAAGTTTTCTTTCCTCCCTCACGAGACAACTCTTTATTCGTTTGGAGGACGTTTCTCCCAAAAACCTTCTCATGGAATTCAAAAAATCCTTGGACGAGAAACAAATGGTTCTCTATGTGGATGACCCTGCCGTACAGAATATTCTTGACTCCCTGTACTGGTCAGGAACGGTTATAGAACCTCAATGCACGGCAAAAATCGACAACTGCATTGTTGATTTTTTGTTTCCCGCGGATGCAAATCTAGGTGTGAATAAGGCAAATTTTTTTGTTAAGCGGCAAGTGTCCCTTAAAATGAATTTCGATCAGGACGGGACCGTGCACCACTCTTTGTCTATCCTTTTTAAAAATGAATCCGCAGGAGACGTATTCCCGGGGGGAACCTATAAAAACTATCTACAGATTCTTCTGCCAAGAAATACGAATGTCGAAACCGTCACAAAAAATGATGTATTGATAGAAAACGTGGATGAAAGGAATGAAGAGGTGAAAACAATCGGATTCTATTTTGAAGTCCCTCCGCAAAAAAAGACCGAAATTAGAGTGAACTACACGTTAGAAGAGGCATTGAAAAAAGGAAAGGGCGCATACCAACTCATCATTCAAAAACAGATTGGATCATCAAATAATGACTTTGGGTTCCAGCTTCATCTTCCTCAAAATATTTTTATCGTCAATCAAAATTTTTCTCCCCTTGTCAAAAATAACAATATCATCTATAATACGAATTTGTCAGCAGATAAGATATTTTTCGTTGAATTATTGAGAGAATAGTATGAAAAAAACCAAAGTTGCCCATCCTGATAAACTCACGTTATCTTCGGACGTACGAACCGTGTTCGGAAAAAAGTTAAGGAAGATGAGAATACAGGGTAGCATTCCGGGAAACGTGTTCGGAACAGATTTCAAATCCCAATCCATTACGCTTCGCCTTGTGGATTTCCTGAAAACATATAAGACCGTCAAGGAGACAGGCGTCATCTATCTAACAGTGGGAAAAGAAGAGATACCCGTACTCATTCGCGGCGTCCAAAAACATCCAGTTACGGATATCATCCTGCATGTTAATTTCAGGAAAATCGATCTCAAGAAAAAAATCGAAACTGCGGTTCCGGTTAAATCCATAGGAGTATCTGAGGCGGTAACCCAAAAGGGAGGCGTCCTTCTTACCCTGGCGGAGACCCTTCTTGTAGAAGCGTTACCCCAAGAGATCCCTTCCCATATTGAAGTTAACATCTCAACGATTAAAGAAGTCGGACAAGAAATCAAAGTCTCCGATCTTAGGAAATCGGAAATCTACGAAATCAAAGAGCTTCCGGATAAAGTTATTTTCTCCGTAGTAGCGCACAAGGAAGAAAGTATAACTCCCGAAACAACCACCGAACAGTCGGAAGTGATCACTGAAGTTCCAAAGCCAGAAGAAGAGACTGCCGCGGGCGTTGTAGAAAAGAAACCGGAAGAAAAAACCCCTCCCG